>CAJPPS010000051.1 GCA_905372595.1 uncultured Capnocytophaga sp.
ACATACTTTATAGTCTTTTCAGAGATAGACCACCCCTTACATTCCTCATAATCCCCTGAAGATTCCTTATAAGGAGCACTTTTCTTAGTAAGTAGTAACACTTGATTGTCCTTGAGTTGCTTTCTTCTCTTTGCGCTGGTAAGAACATCAAAAAAATCGCCTTTATTGGATAACTTTCCTCCTATTTTCTTAGGGTAAAGCACCACAGAGTCATTCTGGTACAACTGAAAATTATTGGTAACAATAATTTCCCTTGTATATTTTGACTTATATAAGAAATGAATGATGTAATCTTTCCCAAAGGAACCATTATGATAGTACTCCTCTTTCACCAGTTTCCCATCTTTATAATAACTCCAGGTTCCTACATTCATTCCTGTATTAATATCCTCATTCTCTGCAATACCTTGGCATCCTCTGGCTATCATATGCCCCTTTTCATCATAAACTATATGTAGTTCGCTACACTTTACCGTATCTATATCATAAATGATACTATCTCTTCGAGTGAAATAATCAATTTTATCACTTATTTTTCCATTATCGTGATACCAATACTCCATAAAAGGCTCCACTTTCTCCGATTTTGTACTTTTCTCATAGAAAATTCTACGCTTTGTATTCCCTCGAGGAAAGAAATAAGAATGATATTCCCTACAATAGAACGTGTCCTTTCCACGAAAGAAAAGGCTGTCCTTGCGCAAATAGTATTCTCTTCCATCCCTAGGGTCTCCAGGTACATCATACGGCCTTTCATCAAAATAAACGACACTATCATAGCGTGGCTCTTTTAAAGTATCTTGCACAGAAGAACTCATAATCTCTCTTTGCTTGAGAGAACTGTTCTTACAAGCAACAAAACACACCAAGAGGATAACAATAGAATACCAAAGTTTCATTTTTTCATTTTTCACTATTCACTTCTCAATACGATTCCTATACGAGGCGGAATATACAGAGAAATCAAGTTTTTACCTCCCGTATATTGAGTAAAATGTTCCGTTCGTTCATTAATAAGCCCTTGTCCGCCAAAGTTAGGGTTGTCGGTGCAAAGCACATAGGTGTATTTGCCTGCTGTAACTTCAAACTGATAATCCGCAAAAGCCTTATCAGGGTTAAAACTAAAAACAAACAGATAGTCTCCGCGCTCGTAAGCCAAAAGCTGTCGAGCTATATCCCTGACCAAGATATGAGGCTCATAAGCCAAGAGATTGGTCTGCTTGACAAAATGAATCATCGCCCTATCAAAAGCGTTGAGATACTTGAACTTCAAGGAACCATCATCCAGAAGACTCCACTGCCTACGGGCGTGTGCATAACTATCTCCATTCCCTACACGTGGAAAATCAATCCATTCAGGATGCCCCCATTCGTTGCCCATAAAATTCAGGTAACCTCCGCCAGAAGTGGTGATTGTTACCAAGCGAATCATCTTGTGCAGAGCCATTGCTCGGTCTATGATAAGGCTATGGTCAAAAACACTCATTCCTGTATAGATTTCCTTATCTGTCAAGCGAAAGAAAATGGTTTTGTCCCCCACTAAGGCTTGATCGTGACTCTCGGCATAGCTAATTGTTCGCTCTTCGGAGCGTTTGTTCGTTAGTTCATAGTAGATGTCCCCTACGTGCCAGAATTGGTCTGGGACTTCCTTAAGGAGCTTAATCCAATAGTCTGGAATTCCCATACTCATCTTATAATCAAACCCCATTCCTCCTTCACTTATAGGAGAAGCTACCCCTGGCATTCCACTCATCTCCTCAGCAATAGTAATTGCCTTAGGATATACCTGATGGATAAGCTCATTGGCAAGTGTAAGATACGTAATAGCCTCTACATCTTCATTACCATCATAATACATCGCATAATTTGTAAAAGCCTTTCCTAGCCCGTGATCATAATAAATCATACTAGTTACGCCATCAAAGCGAAACCCATCAAACTGATACTCCTCTAACCAATATTTACAGTTAGAAAGAAGAAAATTTAGCACTTGAGGCTTCCCATAATCAAAACAACGAGAATCCCAAGCAGGATGTCTTCCTTTTTCTCCGTGATGAAAGTATAAATAGTCCGTTCCATCAAACTCACTAAGTCCTTCCACAGGATTATTTACTGAATGAGAATGAACAATATCCAGTATCACCCGAATACCCAAGCCGTGAGCCGTATCAATAAGTTCCTTAAGATCCTCTGGTGTTCCAAATCGGGAACTGACCGCAAAGAAATTAGCTACCTGATACCCAAAAGAACCATAATAAGGATGCTCCTGAATCGCCATCAGCTGGAGGGTATTATACCCTAAGTGTGAAATACGAGGCAACACAAATAAGCGAAACTCGACAAAGGTACTTACCTTCTGCTGTTCAGTAGCCATCCCTATATGAGCTTCATAGATAAGAGGGGCTTCATCTGTGTCTGGACGATGATGTTTCCATTGATAAGCCTGAGCTGGGCACCATACTTGGGCTGTGAAGCTTTTATTATAAGGATCTTGTACAGCTCTTGTAGTATGTGAAGGCAAGCGTTCGCCACTTCCTCCGTCCCATTCCACCAATAGCTTATAGAGAGTGTAGTGAGAAAGCTCTGTAGCTGGCAGGCGAAGTTCCCAATTTTCCTGATTTACTCGTTGAAAGGCATACCGAGCCTCCTTCTGCCAGTGATTCGCCTCAAATAACAAATAAAGAGCCGTTGCATTAGGAGCCCATTCCCTAAGAATCCACTCTTGTCCTGTAAAATGCAAGCCATAATACAAGTAAGAGTTACAATTCTCCGATAAGAAATTCTTACCTCCTCTTAAAAGCTCTGCTTTTTGTAAGTAAGAATGATACCTATCCTGAATAACTCTTTTATATGGAACTAATAGGGAATCACTATCATACAACATATAACATCTCCTTAAGAATTAGGTTGTAAAGATAATAAAAAAAATTCAGATATTCTCGTAATAAAACGTTATTTTTTCATAATAAAAAGCGCTTCTAAAAAAAATAATTTTTATTATTAACGAACTCAATCTTTTTCCGTACCTTTGCCCAAATATCCAGATATGTTGCTCATCTATACAGAAAAGAAAACGCCTCGCTTTATGTACATCTGCGAGCATATTTTTGTGGATATGTTGGGGCTTTCTATAGAAATCACTACCAACTTAGAAACTTTCGTGAAATCAGACGAAAGCAAGCTCTCCTATGCCAAATCGGCTATTGGAAATGAGTTTTTTATCAAAAATTTTGGGCTTCTTTATGAGAAAGGTGTGCTGCCTATAGAAATCCTTATGGAAGAATGGGAGAATGTTCCTTATTTCTTTGCCACTAAGAAGGGCTCTATTCCTTTTGATATTCTATCGGCTAGTTTTTTTCTCCTGACGCGGTATGAAGAATATTTGTATAAAGACACTCATCCTGATCAGCCTTTCCCTGCCACAGAAAGCCTTGCCTATAAGCATCATTTCTTGGAGATTCCTATTATAGATATCTGGGTAGCTCGTCTAAAGGAATTATTACAGGAAAAATATCCTAACCTCTCATTCGCTCCTCGAGAGAAGAACGTAATATCTGTTATAGAAGTTCCTAAAGCATTCAAATACAAGCATAAAGGATTTTTACGAGCTTTTGGCAGAGCTCTAATCTACTTTTTCACCCTCCAATGGTCGCAACTGCGCAACCTCATCACAGTTGTTCTAGGAAAAGAAAAGGATCCTTATGATTTCTATGAAGCGCTACTTGCTTATTTTCAGGAAAAGAAGCTCCATCCAACTTTCTTTTTCCTACTGGGAGATTATAATTATTATGATCAAGGACTCTCGTATAACAATCCAAAATATAAATATCTGATAAAGCATATTGCTGACTATGCAATTGTTTCTGTTTTGGGCTCCTATGATGCTGTATCTGAGCAAGAACAGCTTCTACGAGAAAGGGAAAGAATGATTAATATCATCAACCGTCCTGTACGTCGCTTCAGAGCCAACAATAACCAGCTTCCTCTACCCGAGCTCTATCGGAAACTTACGGATTCTGAATTTGAAGAAGATTATACAATGGGATACTCCTCTCACTTAGGCTTTCGTTCCGGAACTTGTTCTCCTTACAAGTTCTATGACATTCGCCTAGAGGTGAAGCTTCCTCTTATCATCCATTCGTATGCCCTTCATTGGCAACAGATTGACAAACAGTATAGCCAAGAAACACTCTATAAAATAGAACAAATCAAACGAGAAGTCGAGGCTGTAGGAGGTAATTTTATTTCTATCTTTTCGCCTGAATATTTATCCAAATCTCCTGACCGATTTGCCATATACAAAACCATACAAGAAGCCTAAGTCAATTATTAATCTCAATACTTTTCATTATAGGAATGAATACACTTTATGAAAAATTCAAAGAATGCAAAGGTGTCGCCACAGATACACGTGCAGAACTAACTGATAAGTTATTCTTCTGCCTAAAAGGCGAACATTTTGACGGGAACGACTTTGCCACCACCGCTCTCGAGAAGGGAGCAAAATATGTAGTTATTGACCGCAAGGAGCTGGCACATCTCCCTCAAGCAATCCTAGTAGAAGACTGCCTTAAAGCCCTACAAGAGCTCGCTTCCTATCACCGACGCACCTTAGCCACTCCTATCATTGCTCTTACCGGAAGCAATGGGAAGACCACCACTAAGGAATTAATCTACAATGTACTGAATCAGTCCTTTCAAGCCCTAAAAACTGAAGGGAACCTCAACAATCACATAGGCATTCCCCTTACTTTGCTTCGGCTGAATTCTGATACAGAAATAGCTATCATTGAGATGGGAGCTAGCCACCCCGGTGAGATTGCTACTCTATGTGAAATTGCAGAACCCGACTTTGGATATATTACCAACTTCGGACGTGCCCACTTGGAAGGATTTGGTTCTTATGAAGGAGTTATTAAGGCAAAAAGCGAACTGTACTATTATCTGCGAAAGAATAACAAAGAAATTTTCTTCTGTCAGGACAATACAGTTCAGGCTCAGCTCTTGAGTGATTATGCTCACACTTATTCTTTTACTCTAGAAAACAATTCTTTAGCTCACATCTCTCTTTCAGTGATAAGCTCTGTTCCTTTTGTCAAACTTCTATGGGAAGGAAATTCTATAGGAAGCCATCTCATTGGTAAGCATAATGCCATTAATATAGCTGCAGCTCTCTGTATTGGTCGATATTTCAAACTTTCTCCAGAGGCTATTACCCGAGGAATTGAGGGCTATATCCCAACTAATAACCGCTCTCAATTGGTAGAAAAAGAAAATGGAAACCGTCTCCTAATGGATGCCTACAATGCGAATCCCAGTAGTATGCGCGTTGCCATTGAGGCTTTTAAAGAAATAGAGGCTCCCAACAAAATTCTCATTCTAGGTGATATGAAAGAATTAGGTTCCTATAGTGAGGAAGAACACCAACAACTGGTAAATGAACTTTCCTCATATCCTTGGAAAGCTGTATTTCTGGTAGGGGAGAACTTCGGTAAGGTACAGACAAATTATTTAAAATTTCCCACAATAGAAGAGTTAAACCTATATTTGCGAAAAGAAGCCTTTAAACAAACGATTTTTCTCGTAAAGGGATCTCGTTCAATGACATTGGAGAAAATTAAAATTTAAGCCTTAAAAATTGAAAATACTATTATTATCAGACACCCATAGCTATATGGATGATGCCATCCTACAGCATGCCCAATGGGCAGATGAGGTGTGGCATGCGGGAGACTTCGGCTCTATCACTGTAGCCGAACAATTACAGAACATAAAACCTCTTCGAGGCGTATATGGCAATATAGATGGCACTGAGATACGGAGCCTCTTCCCAGAAAAACAGCTTTTTGAATGTGAGGGAATGCAAGTGCTAATGACGCATATTGGTGGTTATCCTTCTCATTATCAGAAGGGTATTCCTGAGCTTTTAGAAAGGGAAAAACCTCAACTTTTTATCTGCGGACACTCTCACATCCTCAAGGTAATTTATGATAAAAAATATCAGCTCTTGCACCTGAATCCTGGAGCTATTGGGAAGTATGGCGCACAGAAGACACGAACAATGCTCCGATTTGAGATCCTTCAAGGAAATATTTCCCAAATGGAAATTATAGAATACCCTTTATAGAAATAAGAGAGGCTACCCAAAAGGTAACCTCTTTTATTTTTCTGTGATAAATATTTATTACTCTACAATGGTAGAAATACTTACACGGTTCCAGTCTGGTTCAGAGAACATATCTCCAATACCATTTCCTTCTGCTTGGATACGATCAGCTGCAATTTTGTAACGAGAAACCAAGATTTTCTTTACAGATTCTGCACGATCAGCTGCTAATTTTTGGTTTTTCTCTAAGTTTCCTTCTGGAGAAGCATATCCTTTAATCACTACTTTGCTATTAGGATATTTCTTTAGGTAAGTAGCGATACGCTCTACGTTAGGTAGCTGAGAAGATTCGATGGTAGTTTTTCCTACACGATAAGTAACTACTGATTCTAACGTTTTCTTACTCTTAGTAACTGTTTTTTCAATTACTTGAGGTTTTTTATTGCGTTCTGCTTCTAGCTCCTCTTCTAATTTTTTGATTTTCTTTTGACTATCTGTTAATTCACTTTCTTTTTCTTTCAAAGAAGCTCTTAATCGATCTAGCTCTGTAGTATCAGGTGCAGGAGCAACAGTATTTGCCAGTGTGATATGACGAGCTCCATTGCTTCCTTTGAACCGATAGATAATTCCGGCAGTTAGTTGAGTTACAGAATTAAGACTGTTAAGACTATTAGCAGAATTCTTAGCAGGTGTATCTACCCCATAGATGATAGCAGGACTAAGCTTTACTGCCCATTTTTTGCTTTCTCCAAGGTTAAACAACAAGTTAGAACCAAACTGAGCGGTCATTCCATTGGTAACTGCGTTCTCACGTGTATTCACTCCAGGAACAATATTCTGCAAGTAAGTATGTCTCCATCCTAAACCAGCAAATCCTTCTACCTCAAAGAAGCGAGGAGTTCCATTATAACCAAGGATAAGGTTGCTAAGGTTTACAGTACCTACTAAGCTCACATTAGTTTGGTCAATGAAATTATTATAGGTAGGATTCTCATCAAAAGCAACAGGACGCACATAAGCCATTCCTTCGACCCCTAAGCGGAAAGCTGGAGAGATTTGCTTCTCTAATTCAAGCCCAAAAGTAGCTCGTGTATTCTTAAGGAATGCCTCACGATGTGTATCAGAGAAACCTCCTCCTTTTACACCTAGTTGCCAATTATCAAAAAACTTACTATAACTGATTGCTTTCTCCTGTGCATTGGCTCCCATAGCAGAAGCTACCAACACAGCAATACTTAAAATTCGTGTTTTCATTCTTCTATATTTAAAAATTTGGCGCAAATATATTCACTTTATTTTACAAACGAATATATTTTAAAACAATAATAGTATTTTTGTGTAATTTTTAGCATTTTTCCTTTTCAATAACATAAAAAGTAGTGTTTTATGAAAAAACACTACTTTAAAATAAAATTATTAACTTATTCTGCCGATTACTAGTAGTTATCTGTAGGCGTTACAAAAACTTCTTCTTTGTATTTCACTCCACTGATGCGTTCTTGTAAGTGCTGGAAAATGACAAAGAGCACAGGAATCACTATTAGTCCAAAGAAAGTACCGATAAGCTGACCTACTGCGGCTCCTGTAGCTACCGAACGGTTCCCCGAAGCACCTACCCCAGAGGCAAATACGAGCGGTAAAAGCCCCACGATAAAGGCAAAAGATGTCATCAATATAGGACGCAAACGCGCCATAGCTGCATTAATCGCTGCTTTAGAGAGGCTTTCTCCTTGTCGGCGCCTTTGTACAGCAAACTCTACGATTAGGATAGCATTCTTCGCCAAGAGTCCCATAAGCATAATTAGTGAGATTTGGAAGTAAATATTATTCTCCAAACCAAAGAGCCACTGCCCCAAATAAGCCCCAAAGATACCAAAAGGCAAAGACATAAGCACCGAAAGCGGTAGGATATAGCTCTCATACTGAGCCGATAGGATAAAGTAGGTAAATATCAAGCTCAAGAGGAAAATGACAATCGTCTGTGAACCTGCATTTTGCTCCTCGCGGGTAAGTCCTGTATAGTCTATTCCATAATTAGAGTTGAGTGACTGAGAAGCTACCTCCTCCACAGCTTTTACCACATCTCCCGTACTATAGCCCTCATTGGGTGCAGCAGATATATCCACAGAAGTATAAAGGTTGTAACGGCTAATTGCTTGAGGTCCAAATACACGATTTAGGGTTACATACTCTGATATAGGCGCCATCTCCCCTGTACCTGTCTTAACAAAGAGATTGTTAAGGCTATTCACATCCTTACGATCTTGAGGAAGTGCCTGTACCATCACACGGAATTGTTTCCCATAAAGTGTAAAGTCAGTAGCATAATATCCTCCTATATAGTTCTGTAAAGTAGAAAGAATGGTACTTACCGCTATTCCTGACTGCATAGCACGTTCTACAT
>CAJPPS010000052.1 GCA_905372595.1 uncultured Capnocytophaga sp.
CATAACTCATCATTGCAGGGTTGCTCAGTCCACTGATGATATTAATACTACTTAGGTTATTAGTGATATGCTTGGATATCTTTCCAAAGCCAAAGGAAGCCAAGACTGTGAGGAATAAATTAGTAGATAAAAGCATTTCCCCTGAGTCATCGCCTTGCTGGGTGAGGTTCATATAGATACCCCCTTCGGCAAAGTTTGTTTTGTCTATCTCTGTGATTGTATTCCCCTCGCGGATAAAATAACACAATTCTCGTTTTCCCTTTTTCCCATAGAGCCACTCAGAGGTAATTCTCCCTGCTTGGACTTCAAACCCATAGCGATACTTTACTTCATCTATATAGAAAATCATCTGGAAGAAAGCGGCTTGGTGTAGGGTTTCAGTACTCACAAAGGAATCCATAAGCAAAAGTACCTTACTATCTTTTACAGAATCAGATATGATTTTTAGAAAAGCATCCAAAGCCTTTATGACATTACTTTTCCCACTAGCATTCGCCCCATAGATAGCCTTCGTCTTTAGGAAAGCATTGTCTTTGTACTCGAAAGTATGTGTAGATTCCAAAGCCATATCCTTGGCGGAAGTTAGCGATGCTTTGGAAAGACTCAGCGTCTGTATCTCTTTAAAAGAACGAAAATTACCAAAACTAAAATCTTGCAATACTATCATAATTCTATTTTTGCGTATTTTCCGCAAAAATACAAATAAGAAATGATATAGCAAAATATTTCTTAGGATAAAGCCTATTCATAACGCCCTTGGTAGCGTTTTTTGGCTATTTGTGTATATTTCCTTATAAAATCAGTCTTATGGGCAGTATAAGCATCTCTATCGTGCTGGTAAGGCTTCCACAAAGAAAGCTTAAGCACTTCATATTGCCTTGCCACTAACAGGTGTTCCTGCAGATAGTCCCGAAAATAGAGCTCATCATTATCTCCCCAATAGCGCAAATGTAGGTGAAATACCTTCTCGGCAAAACCTTGTAAGGTATATCCTTTGTTAAAGGAAATTCTTGTAGGAGTCTCCTGCATACAGAGGTAGCCTGCCTCAAGAAGCGCCTCCTTTATCTGTGAAAGAGAAGCTTCTCGGGGTACCTCTACAAGGATATCTATGATGGGTTTTGCCCATATTCCCCCTATAGCAGTGCTTCCTATATGACTAATTCTCAGCACTTTTTCAGAAGCTAATGGTTTTAAGAGGAAAGCCTTTTCTTCCTCAAACCATTCCCTCCAAAGTGGGTTATAGGGCGAAAGAATAATAGGGAATAGCTCCCATAGCTCAGCCAGCGACATTTTCAATAGCTGATGGGAGGATTCATCTTTTGCCATTGGTCAATAGGTTTTATTTAGTGTGCCTCTAGCCAGTTGCTTCCTGTTCCTATCTCCACGATAAGGGGCACGGCAAGCTGGTAAGCATTCTGCATTTCCTCACGGATAAGCGGAGTTACCACCTCTAGTTCTGCTTTAGGCACATCAAAGAGCAACTCATCGTGTACCTGTAGAAGCATTCGGGTAGCCATTTTTTCCTTTTCAAGACGCTGAGCTATACGCACCATCGCCACCTTAATAATATCGGCAGCACTTCCCTGTATAGGCGCATTCACCGCATTGCGCTCAGCTGCTCCCCGAACTACCTGATTACGGGAATGGATATCCGGCAGGTAACGGCGTCTGCCCAAGATGGTTTCTACATAACCGTGTTCACGAGCAAAAGCGATTTGCTTCTCTATATACCCCTTGAGCTTGGGATAAGTCTGGTAATAGGTGTCTATCAGTTCCTTGCTTTGGCTACGGCTCAGGGAGGTCTGCTGGCTGAGTCCTATAGCAGAGACCCCATAGATAATCCCGAAATTCACCGTCTTGGCGTGACTACGTTGTTCCTTGGTAACTGCCTCCAAGGGGACGCCAAATACCTTAGCTGCGGTGGAACGGTGGATGTCCTGCCCCTGAAGGAAAGCCTCTATCATATGGTCTTCCTCACTCAGGGCTGCGATAACACGGAGTTCTATCTGTGAATAGTCGGCAGAGAGGAGGGTATAGTCCGCATTGCGAGGGACAAAAGCCTTGCGTATCTGGCTCCCTTGAGGGGTTCGGATAGGGATATTCTGCAAGTTAGGCTGGTTACTGCTGAGCCTACCCGTGGCTGTTACCGCCTGCATAAAGGTGGTATGGATACGCCCTGTATGCGGATTCACCTCACGAGGAAGCGCCTCTATATAGGTGCTTTGGAGCTTCTGTAAGGCGCGATACTGGAGAATATCGGTAATAATAGGGTGCTTATCCACTAGCTCAGAAAGCACTTCTTCTGAGGTGGCATATTGCCCCGTTTTGGTCTTCTTAGGCTTAGAAGACAGCTTGAGTTTTTCAAAGAGAATTTCCCCCAATTGCTTAGGTGAAGAGAGGTTGAAGGGCTGTCCTGCGTGGGCGAGAATTGCCGTCTCCAGCCGTAGCAGGTCGGCAGTAATCTCCTGAGAGAGTTCCCCAAGGAAATGAGTATCTACTCGGATTCCCTCATATTCCATTTGCGCCAATACCTTCACCAGTGGGGCTTCTACTTCATTGAATAGCTTTGTCATCTGGTCTTTCTCCAGCAAGGGAAGGAATACTTGCTTGAGCTGTAGGGTTACATCGGTATCTTCTACGGCATATTCCTTTTGTAATTCGGGGGATACCGCCCGCATAGAGAGCTGTCCCTTGCCTTTCTTCCCGATAAGGGTCTCGATAGCAATGGGGGTATAACCCAAGTAGGTTTCCGAAAGCAAGTCCATATTATGGCGCATATCAGGATTCAGCAGGTAATGGGCTATCATTGTGTCAAAGAAAGCGCCTCGCACCTCTATTCCATAATTTGCCAATACTTTTAGGTCATACTTGAGGTTTTGCCCTATCTTACCTATATTTTCAGCTTCAAAAAACGGACTTAATAGCGAAATCCATTGTTTTGCCAAGGAAAAATCTTCTGGAAAGAGGATATAATACCCCTTATATACTTCCCACGAGAGGGCTAAGCCTACTAATTGCGCCTCCATTTCATCTAGAGAGGTGGTTTCGGTATCAAAGCACACTTCCTTTTGCTCCAAAAGCTTCGGCAAGAGGGCTTCTATTTGTTCCCTAGTGGTTATCAGCTCATACTGATGGGGCACCTCCTGAAGGGTTTTGAGCTTTTGGGTAGGTGGTAAGTCAAAGAGCGTAGAGGTAAAGGGCGCATTGGAAGGGGGCTGTGAGGCTAAGGAAAACAAATCCAGCTGGATAGGTTGGGGCTGAAAGGCTTTCTGTAGGGTAGAAAGCATTGTACGGAACTCCAATTCCTCAAAGATAGGCACTACTTCTTGAAAATTAGGCATCGAAAGTTCGAAATCCTTTTCATCAAAGGTTACAGGCACATCCAAGAGGATACGAGCGAGCCTCTTGGAGAGAATCCCCTTATCCTTATTGGCTTCGATATTCTCACGGAGCTTTCCCTTAAGCTGATGGGTATTCTCCAGCAGGTTCTCCAAGGAGCCGAACTCCTTGAGGAGCTTCTGGGCGGTTTTCTCCCCTACCCCAGGTAGCCCTGGAATATTATCCACCGCATCGCCCATCATTCCTAAGAGGTCTATCACCTGCTCAGGGGTATCTACCCCAAAGTTCTCTTTCACTTGTTCTACCCCCCATATCTCGGTATCGTTCCCTCCTCTGGCAGGCTTATACATAAAAATATGCTCAGAGACCAGCTGTCCGTAATCCTTATCCGGCGTTACCATATACACCTGATAGCCTTGCTTTTCGGCTTGCTTGGCAAGGGTGCCTATGATATCATCGGCTTCATAGCCTTCTTTCTCTATGATAGGGATTTGCATCGCTTGGAGTATCTGATGGATATAAGGAATTGCTAGGCGAATTGCCTCTGGAGTCTCATCACGATTGGCTTTGTACTCAGGGAAGATTGCCGAGCGCTCTTGGCTCCCTCCCTTATCAAAACATACTGCCAAGAGGTGCGGCTGTTCCTTACGAATGACCTCTAGCAAGGAATTCATAAAGCCCACAATGGCAGAAGTATTCATCCCCTTGGAGTTGATACGAGGATTCTTAATAAAAGCATAGTACCCCCTGAATATAAGGGCATAGGCATCCAGTAGGAATAGTTTTTTCATTAGTTTAATTTTTTAGTAAATAAGGGTTACCTTAAGGGAGAAGTCCTTATCAATGGCTTTTTCAGCCAGATAATCAGAGAAAGTTTCCACGGCAAAGCATACCCCGAAGAGGGTGCGGTCGATGGTCAGGGTAGCCTGAAAACTACGCTCGGCGATGGCTGGGGAAAGGGTAAAAGAGAGTGTTTTCGTAACCCCTTTAATGGTCATTTCGGCAAGGACTTCGTAGCCTTTTTGTGCATTCTCTGTTACCCGCTTGAAGTGTAAGCTAGCCGTAGGATATTCCTTGACAGCGAAGAAATCGGCGGACTTAAGGTGGGCTTCCAGCTTTGCTTTGCGCTGATCCGTTAGGTCTAGCACCTCTATAGAAGCCATATCTACCCACAGCGTACCTCCCTTGAGCTTCCCGGACTTGGTAAAAAGGAGCTTCCCTCCCTTAAAAGCCAACACCCCTTGGTGGGCTTCTCCGATGACTTTCTTACCGTTCCAATGGATACTACTAGCGGAAGCATCCAGCATATAAGTAACAGGCTTAGCAGTGGTTGCTCGCTTCTTACTCTGTGACTGCCCTAGCTGAGGAAGTAATAGAGAAAGGAGCCAGCAAAGGTATAAGTACTTTTTCATTTGTTCTTTATTTTAAGCGTCACTCCTTGAGGGTCTTATCCTCCTTGAGTCCCTCCATCACTCATTGGGCAAATGTACGAAACTTTACCCGCAAAGTCAAGGAATCTCTATGATAAATTTATTATATTTTCTTGCCAACATCTCTTAATTTTTCATCTCCTTATGCTGGTGCGAGCCTCTAGCTCGTACCTAATCTTTAATGAGAGCTTTAAGCTCTTTTTCTCTTAACACAAGTTCCAAGCTGGCACCAATGAGAAAATTAATATAGCCTTCTGTGAGTGAGATATTTCTATAAATTTAGGTTTATTCACTAGGGCTCGGAGAAAGAGAAAGGGGCTCAAAATGCACCTCAAAATTCTCTGTTACATACCTTTGTATCTTATCCTTATGCTGGTCATCGGCATAGAGGAGAATCGCCTTAAGGTCCTTGTGTGTGGCAAGGAAGGCTTTGGCTTTCTCCAGCCCTCCCAATGCCATTAGGGTAGTTGCATAGCCATCGGCAAGCATAGCCGAAGGAGCTATCACCGTAGCACTCAGCAGGTTACTGGTTTGCGGATAGCCTGTTTGGGGATTGAGGGTATGTACGTATTTTTTCCCTGTAAGAGAGTCCGTCCAGAGCTTGCGGTAGTTCCCAGAAGTTGCTAAGCCACAATCGGTAAGCTCCACTGTAGCCACGATTTCCCTATCCTCATCAGGCTTCTGTAAAGGGTTATCTATCCCTATGAGCCAAGACTTGCCCTTGAGTGTGTTCTTCCCGTGGATAAAGAGCTCCCCTCCTACCTCTACAATAAAATTCTCTATCTGCTTGGAGAGGAAGTAGTCAGCTATTACATCGGAAGTGTAACCCTGAGCTATTGCATTAAAATTCAGCTGTATAGCAGGATTTTCCTTTTCTAGGAAAACCCCATCGGCTTGCTGTGTGGTACGTACCTTATTCAGCCCTGTAAGCAGGAGCAAGCTATCTATCTGCCCTTGTGTGGGAGGGGTATGATGCTCCTTCTTGCCAAACCCCCAAGCATTGATAAGTTGCCCTATGGAGGGGTCAAAAGCCCCCTGACTTTCCTTATAGATTTGCTCAGAGGCGTGGAATACCTTCTGGAAATGTGCATCTAAGGGAAGGTGCTCGTTCCTATTTACTTTGGAAATCAATGAATGGTCTATGTAAGTAGACATTGATAGGTCTATCACCTGAAGTAGGGAATCTACCTCCTTCTTCTCAATAGGTCGCTGGGCAATATAAGTGATGTTATAGGTAGTTCCCTGAGCATCCCCCATTATATAATAAATATTCTCCTTAGGAGCTCTCTGGCAGGAAAGCAACAGTAATACCAGAGAGAGATAATACAAATATTTCATCTATTCAATTTTTAATAATCCTCTGAAATCCACTTGGTAAGACTTGCCTTTCTCCAAAGGTGCCTCCTTATGGGTAGCATCATAAAGCCCTACCCCTGCCCAATAGGTATCCGCCTGATGTTCTTGGGCTTTACGGCGAACAGCTTCCATCAGTACAGGATCATACACATCAGGGTCGTCCCCCTGTAGGATAGGGCGCACAATGATGAAGCTCTTCTGCCCCTGTGGGTCTATACACACGAATTGGGGGTTCTTCTTCCGGTCACTATTCACCAGAAGGAACTCCCAGCCAAGGTCTTGCAAGGATTCCCCTACAAGGTTCATCGCTAAGTTATGTAATTCTTGTTCGGTAAGCACTTTTCTAACAGTTAATCACAAAAAGGTTAATGGTAGGGGGAGCTAACTCAAGGAAGGGAATTGCCTGTATAGCTCCCTTTATTTTTTTTTTGGCAAATGTACGAATTAAATCGCTAATAGAGGTGCTTACAAGCCGTTTTTTTCGTATTTTTGTATTTTCTAAACCTATTTAGCTATGTCTGAACAAAACACCTTTATTCCTCTTCTGCTTAGCCTACAAGAACCCTCCTATGGTGACTTCACCCACAAGCTGATTCCTACCCTTTCCCGTGAATGTATCCTAGGGGTACGCGTACCTATCCTCCGCAAGCTAGCCAAAAAATTAGCCAAGGAACAACCCCAAGAAGTCGCTCTATTCCTTAAGGCACTTCCTCATTATTATTATGAGGAAAATCTCTTACAGGGATTTCTCATAGAACAAGAAAAAGATTTCCAACAGCTCATACAGCTCACGGAAGCCTTCCTCCCCTATATAGATAATTGGGCGGTGTGTGATACCTTTGCCCCCAAGCTCTTTCTTAAGTATCCCGAAGAGACCTATGCTTATATCCTCAAATGGCTCAAGAGCCCTCACCCCTACACCCTTCGTTATGGTATTGGGCTATTACTGTCCAATTACTTAGAGGAACACTTCGAAAGAGAGATGATTCTGCTGGTAGGAAGGATTCAGTCCGAGGAATATTATGTGAATATGATGATTGCTTGGTACCTTGCCACTGCCCTTGCCAAGCAGTATGAAGCTACCCTGCCCTTGATCGCCCAAAGGAGCCTTTCTCCCTTCATACAGAATAAGACCATACAGAAAGCACGTGAAAGCAAGCGTATCCCTCAAGAGGTGAAAGAGAGCCTTTTGGCTTATAAGATTTAGGGAATTCTAACAAAACTTTTAGGCTTTGTTCCTTTACTTTTCTACTATTTTTTCTTACTTTTGCACCCTAATTTTTAATCACTATGCTATGACGATTGTACAATTTCAATACATTTTAGCCGTGGCACAATATAAAAACTTTAGTATTGCTGCAGAAAAGTGTTTTGTTACCCAGCCTACCTTGAGTATGCAGGTACAACGCCTAGAGGAGGAATTAGATGTACTTATTTTTGACCGCGCCAAAAAGCCTATTCGCGTAACCGAAATAGGAGAAAAAATACTCAAGCAAGCCGAAAGCATTGTTAATGAATCCGAACGTATCAAGAGCCTTATTGCCCAGCATAAGGGCTTCATAGGAGGGCGTTTCCGCCTAGGAATTATCCCTACTGTAGCCCCTACCCTCTTGCCTATGTTCCTGAATAATTTCACCCGAAAATACCCAAAAGTAGAACTTAAGGTGGAAGAGATGACTACCCGTGAGTGTATCCGAGAACTCAATGAAGGAAGCCTAGATGTAGCTATCGTTGCCACCCCACTAGGAGAAAAAAACCTCATAGAACGCCCCTTATATGACGAGCCTTTTGTAGCTTATATCCCTAATGCCCGATACCACTTAGAGGAAAACCAGAAAATACAGGTCTCCGACCTCAATATCAAGGATATCCTGATGCTTCAGGACGGACATTGCTTCAGGGAAAGCGTCCTAAATATCTGCCAAGAAAATGGTGCTCTGGATAAGGCGAAGAACAATACCATTGAAATCAAGAGTGGGAGCTTCGAGACCCTTATCAAGCTTGCCAATGAAGGAATGGGAATGACCCTCCTGCCTTACTTACACACCCTAGACCTCAATGAAGCGGAAAAGAAAAACCTACACTACTTTCAGGAGCCTTCCCCTGCCAGAGAGATTAGTATTCTGTACCATAGTAACGAGCTGAAAATTAACATTATAGAAGCCCTTTACAGCGTAATCTCTGGCGTGGTAAGGGGTGCCATTACTTTTGAAAACCTCAATATTATCGACCCTATTCTTAAGAAGAAAATCAAAAAATAAACCTGCTGAATTATTTAATTGAGGTGTCAAAAATGATTATAGACACGGCACAAGGAGAGTATATCATAATGGGAAAGAACT
>CAJPPS010000053.1 GCA_905372595.1 uncultured Capnocytophaga sp.
GTACTATTACTACAAGGATTTTATTTGTGATTATACAAGGCTTCACGCCCATTCTGAATTGCGTTTTTCTTTTGACAAAGGGAAAACGTGGAAAACCTATAAAATTCCTATGGCAGGGCTGTTAGTTTTCAATAAGAATGTAGGTTTCTTTGAGGACAAATATATTGTTTTTGAGGGGATTCTCTTTCGTGGTGGAGGAGATGACAGTGGAGGAAGAATAATGGTAGGGGAGTTCTTGAAAGACTGATTTGACTAATAAAAACTGCTAGACATCTTCATTGTTTAGCTCCTGCTGGAGCGAGTTTTTAGCTTGTTCCTAATATTTGTTTGTATAGCTTTCAGTTTTTGGATAACACACAGGCTTCAAGCTTGCATTAGCAGGGGAGGTGTTAAGTAGAGTGATTTTTTTGCTAAAAACAAGACGAGTAGTGTCACTACAGGAAGGTTTTTTCTCTTTCAGCAGGATTATAGCCCCAAGGGGAGGAGGTATTTTCCATTTGGGTCATCATTTTGTTCAGAGCTACGGGAGCGGTGGAGGCTTCCATTACTAAGTACCTGCGCATCTCTATGATGATAGATAAGGGACTGATTTCCATAGGACACGCCTCTACACAGGCGGCACAAGTAGTGCAAGCCCATAACTCTTCAGGCGTAATATAATCACCTAATAGTTTCTTATCATCGGAGACAAAAGAACCATTTGTATCTATATTTTTGCCTACTTCTTGGGTTCTTCGGCGAGTATCCATCATTATTTTACGAGGAGAAAGAAGCTTTCCTGTTTGGTTAGCAGGGCATTCGTCCGTACATCTCCCACATTCAGTACAGCTATAGGCACTTAGGAGCTGTACACGGCTGAGCTGGAAGATATCATCAGCACCGAAAGAGGGCAGAGGCTCATCAGGCTGAGCTTCTCCTGTAATCTCTTGCTCCATTCCTAGCATTAGCTTTACTTCTTTGGTAACGGAATCAAGGTTATCCAAAGCTCCTTTAGGCTTTATAGGCGCATAATAGGTATAAGGGAAAGCCAGTAGAATATGTAAGTGCTTGGAGTAGTAGAGATAATTCAAGAAGGCAAAAATTCCGATGATATGTAGCCACCAAGCGGTACGTTCTATGGCTATGAGAACCGCTGTGGAGCAATGGGTAAAAATAGGGGCAATCCATTGGCTTATTGGGAAAGTGCCTACTTTGGTATAAGGAGCCACATCCCTATACTGAAGAAGTCCATCACAAGCATTCATTATCAGGAAAAGGGACATCATCACTAGTTCGGCATAGAGAATAAGGTTGGCGTCCTTTTTAGGGGTTCCTTGAAGTTCTTTTTTATGAAAACGAGGGATAGAAATTATATTTCTTCTGATGTAAAATAGAATAACTCCTATAATTACCAATACTGCTAGAATTTCAAAGCAACCAATGAGTATATTATAGAAAGAGCCTAAAAAACTGAATATACGATGGGTAGAGAAGATACCATCAATGAAAATTTCGAGGACTTCTATATTGATAATCACAAAGCCAATATACACAAATAGGTGCAAAATACCCGCTATGGGGCGTACTCCCATTTTCTGTTGTCCTAGGGCAAGGCGTAGCATACGTATAAGTCGCTCTCGCTTATGGCCGGTCGTAGTAACTACGGTACCTAAGCGAATATTACGCTGGAGCCTACGCATATTTCTTACAAAAAGACCTATCCCTAGGGTAGCTAACAATATAAATGCTATAGAACTAAGTATCAATGGCTATTTATTTTTTTCGGCACGTTCGGAGATAGAAGGTTCTACTTTATCAGGAGTTTCATATTCCACATTTTTCTTTCCGAATAGGGAAATATGTACATAACGCTTCGGATTCAAGCGGATATCCTCCATAAGAAGCCCCAATTCAGAGGTAGCTGTCTGTAAGTTATTATATAGCTTGGGGTCTTTTAAGAGTTGAGAAATGGTTCCATTTCCTTTCTCTACTTGTGTTAGCAATCCATTTACTTTGGCAAGGGTTCCCTCAATATTAGCTACGAGCTTTCCAGCTTGAATTTTAGAAAGTGAGTCGCTCAGTTGAGCAAAATTCTGGGAAATGGTCTGTACATTGGCTAGAGAGGTATGCAAAGGTGCTTGGCTAGAGGCGAGGAGCTGGTTTAGCCCAGCAGAAGCCCTGTTCATTTGCTGTAGGGTTACATTAAGGTTGGCAAGGCTTTCTTGGATATCTTTTTGAGCCTGAGGATTCAGGATATGAGTAAGGCTTCCCATCAAAGAATCGGCGGAATAGAGTACCTTATTTAGGTTCTTAGCGGTAGGCTCTAGGTTGGCTCCGATGGCATCCATAAGGCTTGCTTGTATATGAGAAGGGAGATAGTCACCTGATTGGGCTTGCTCTGCCCCATCAAGAGCGGGGAGAATCTGTAAGCCTGTACTTCCTAAAAGGCTTGTATAGATTTCAGCTTTACTATTTTTAGAAAAAGTGAAATCTCTCTTACAGGAGAAAGTAACGATAATTTGGGCGGTTTTTGGGTCTATAGAGATGGATTTAACAGCTCCTACAGTTACCCCATTGACTGTTACATTGGAGCCCGTTTGTAATCCTGCTGAATGAGAGAAAATAGCGTGATATTCCTTGCTTGTACTGAATATGGGGGTTGATTTGAGGAAGTTAAATCCAAAGATAAAACTTCCCACCCCTAATAGAACAATAATAGCTGTTTTTGCTTCTTTTGATAATTTCACAGTAAGTATATAAATGGTTTAGGGTGCAAATGTACATAAAATATTTGAAATACCCTCTGATAGATTTTATTTTTTAACAAGAGCAATTAGCCGGTATAGGTATGTACACTCATTTGAGCCGTAGGAAGGTAATTGACTCCAAACCAACAGATAAGCAATAGTACAAAAGCCACAGCGACAATCAGGAAGCTATATAGGGGCTGTTTTTCCTTGTGTTTATACTTGTGATGGATATACACCAAGTAGCCCAGCCAAGTGATAAGAGCCCACGTTTCCTTGGGATCCCACGTCCAATAGTGTCCCCACGCTTCTTTAGCCCATAAAGCACCGAAGAGGAGTCCGAAAGTTAGGAATACATAGCCTACATTGAGGATTTGGTCACAGAGAGCCAGAAGAGGTTGGGTTTCTTTTCCTTTCTTATAGCAATAGATGCCATAAAAAGCTGTCAGAGAAGCCATTCCCAGCATTGCATAGGCGAAAATATAGACAATTACGTGAGGAATAAACCAGACACTCTGTAGGGCAGGCATTAGGGTTTTATTCATCGTATCTGGGTATAGATAGGTGAGCATCACAAAGGTGATAGCCATTGCAGCGGCATAGCTCAGAATCCATTTGTACTTGTAGAGTAAGTAAAGTGCATAGCCAATCACCCCCATAAAGAAAGCATACCAAAGGCGTGTTTCGGCAAGGGTACGCATAGGAGGGCGTTCCAGTTCACGCCAAAGAAGTACCATAAAAGTACCTAAAGCTAAAGAAGCCACCAAGAAGCCTGCTATGCTCAATCGCCTAAGAACTGTTTGCTTGCTATAAATCATTATTCCTGAAAGTACCCACAGGCATACACTTATATAAGTAATCAAATCAAAATATTTCCACATAATATTATTTTCTATTGGTTAATAAAAAAGCAATTCCTCCAATAATCAGCATAAAGATTCCTGTATAGACAACTGGAAGCCAAGGATCAGAGATGAGCTCAACGACACTTCGCTCTGACCAACGCCCCATAGGTTCATCATAGCTTACTTGGTATATTCTCCAGCCTCCCACCTCTATAGGATGATTCACTTCTATTTTTTCCTGACGGATGATATCTTCTTTACCTTGTTCATAAATAAGGACTTCAGATTGGAATCTCTTAGCTTCAGGAGGAGCCATTACTAAGGTATGCTCAGGGTCAAGATCAATGGCTCTTGGAGGGAGCTGGAAGTTACCTGCAGAAATCCATTCGGTCTGTTTCTTATGGGTAGGGAGGTGTTCTACGGTTACATAGGCAGCATTGGTAGCCCCCCACATAGTATGATTCACATAAGTGCTATCGGTGTCAGGGATAGCCTTTTCTAGGTATTGGTGTAAGGTGATTTTCCAGTCCAGTAGGGTAGCACTTTCCCCTTCTTTCTCTAGCATAAAGCCTATAGGTTTGTTCTTGGGAAGGGAATTGCCTAAGGTATCAATGATAAATAGTTTGTTTGGGTAAATATCAATACTAAATTCTTTGAGTTCTAGGGCAATGGGTAGTTCCACTATATTGCCTTTTTCATCGGTAGCACGCCATTCTACTTTGTCCTTCTGTAGGGTCATCTTCAGGCGCGCAATGTCTCCTTGTCCTAATACGCCAGCAAACATTACTAGCCATAAGCCAAAATGATTCAGTAAGAAAGGGATATTTTTAGACTGATATACTAAAGAACGCTTCAGAACGGAGAACCATAGGTTGGTTAGTGCCATAAAGAATATCAATGCAAAGTACCAAGTCTTGGTAAGATCCTCCAGCCCTAGGCGAGAAAGAAAAGCATTGGGAGAGACTTGGGGGTCATAATGGATACTCCCTAAGCCTATAGTGAGGAACCCTAGAGTAGCCACTGTAACAATGGCAAAAGGAGCCGAAGAGTGGAGCTGTGTGAAGGGCTTTTTCTTGAAAATAAAAAAGATAGAGGTAGAGATAATAAGGAAAGCAAATCCAGCAAAAATATTATAAGGAAAGCTAAACCAGCTTTTGGAGATACTTCCTAAGGAAAATTGCAGTATAAAGCCCAATATAAGAGAAGTAAGGGCTATATAGCTCGCATAACGATATTGATTTTGGTTCATTGAGGAATTTTAATTTTATAGGAATGTAATAAGTCTTGTTTTTATACATATAGAGACGCATTTTTGTGCGTCTCTATAGTTAAGAAAGTTTTTATCGTTGTGTTACCAAAAGTCCTTTTTCTTTAGCTTCTTTAATCCACTTAGGAACTATATTTTTAAGGAATTCTTTTTTAGCTTTTTCTTCTTTAGGAATATCTAATCCTATTTCTTTCTGAGCTTTTTCTTTGGTACTGATATCAGGCATTACAAAAGGTGCTGTGATATGAAGTTTTTCTTTAAGAACATCTAGAGCATTTTCAGCTTCCATAGCATAAATCATACCATCAGAAAGAATACGTTGTGATTCCATAGGTGCGTGGAATACAGATCCGTGAGAAGAGTGAGCAAAGTCCCAACGCCATTGAGCTCTTCTGATAAGGGAAAGAATAGGTTTCATTTGTTCTTCTGTAGCTCCATTATCCCAAAGGTGTTTAGCTTTGAAGTGAACTTTTGCCAATTCTTTTTCAAGCTTGATACGCAAACCGAAGATAACTTCTTGGCGTTCGAATACGTTCTTTTTCAGTTCATCTTCACTTTGTCTGTGGCAAGTTTGGCAACTAGCACTTACATTACGCAAAGGGCTACTGATGTGGTGGTCAGTTACTTTTACGCCTCCTTGGGTGTTATAAGGCATATGGCAGTCAGCACAGGAAACGCCTCTTTGTCCGTGGATACCCATTTTCCAGATTTCATAATCAGGGTGTTGTGCTTTAAGGATAGGGGTACGGCTCACAGAATGTACATAGTCTGTCCATCCTGATTCGTCATAATATTTTTCAATATCATCTACTGTAGTTCCTTTATCCCAAGGGAAAGTCAAGTACTTTTTATCTCCTTTGAAGTAGTATTCCACGTGGCATTGTGCACATACAAGAGTACGCATTTCTTGGTGAGTAGCCTTAGAAATATCTTTACCTTGTCGGTTGAAAGCCTCTACCAATGCAGGTTGTGTAATGGTAAGGTTCATAGTCTTGTGATCGTGACAGTTAGCGCATCCTAGTGGATTTACGATTTCGCTACCCCACTTATCCCAAGGAGCACTATAATAATTCTCTAATCCTACTTTTTCCATTAGTCGAGGTACATCGGGGCTTTTACAAGTCCAACAAGTACCAGGCTGAGGAGAGTGTGTAGAATCGGTAGGAGAACCGGTTCTAAGGGTGTTGGTAACATCCTCAATAGTGTGCATATGCCCACGAGGAGCTGTATATTCCTTAGAGAAAGCATAACCTGCCCAGAGTATGACCATTTCAGGACGCAAAGCAAGGAGGTCATCATTGTCACTGCTCATATACTTAGAGCGGAAAGTAGTGTCGGCAGTTTGCTCCCAAGCATCATACTGGCGAGGGTAGTACTTGCCCCACATTTCGTTTCTACTCTCGAACTGTTGGAAATTAGCGGTTGGAGAAGTAGAGATCATCTCCGTTTCAGCTTTTCTTCCCATTATTGAATTGGCAAGCATTCCTAAGAGGAACGTTACTACAGCCAATATTCCTACGATTAACCAATTTTTCTTTTTCATCACTATAAAATTGTTGTTAGTAAAATACCATTAAAATTCACTTAGTTTTATTCTTGTTTTTGTCCTTTTTTGACCATATTCTGTAGCCATTCAGGGATAGGATCCTCCTGTATAGGTACTTGTGCATCGGGAACAGTACTGAGCCCTCTTACCCTGCTATGAGGTACCTCACGGTGGCATTCCCAGCAGAGCCTCCCTTCATCCTTATGAGCCATCTCAGAGGTTACTTTTCCTGTTCTCACTTGAGAATTCAGCTGGTTGTGGCAGCGGATACAGTTCTCTTGAACGACCATCTGCCCTGGAGCGTGCATCTTGATCACCTGAGGTTCCATACGGAAAGTGAACATTGTTGCGTGTCTAAGCCCATCACTTGCCTTAAAATAATACTTACGAAAGAAATTGTCGTGCGGCACGTGGCAGTCATTACACACGGCATTACGACCGTGAGAAGAGTGAAACCAAGTGGCATACTCAGGAGCCATTATATGGCAGTTTACGCAAGCCTTAGGGTCATCCGAAAGATAAGAATGCGCCTTTGAGATATAGAATATATATCCCGCCAGTCCTAAGAGTATCCCCACCAATGAGGGGATTAGGTAGCGAAAGAAACGCTTATTCTTTCCAGAAATGGGCTTCGAAGTTGAGGTTGTTGTCGCCATTTTTGTATATCGATTTCGTGTTTTTTTCTGTAGCAAATGTAGACAATTTTTTTGACACAAACAAATAAAAAATACTTATTCTGTGAAAATTATATTAATTCTAAATAAAAAACTATCCTAAATTTAGGATAGTTTTATCTTTTATTATGAATACCTAGTGTTTCTTACACATTGAAGCGGAAGTGCATAATATCGCCGTCCTTGACTACATATTCTTTTCCTTCTACTCTCATTTTTCCAGCCTCTTTGACCTTAGCTTCGCTACCATAGGCTACAAAATCATCATAGGCGATAACTTCAGCACGGATGAATCCGCGTTCGAAATCGGAATGGATGACACCCGCTGCCTGTGGCGCGGTGGCTCCTACAGGAATTGTCCAGGCACGTACTTCTTTTACCCCTGCCGTGAAGTAGGTCTGTAAGTTTAGAAGCTTATAAGCGGCACGAATCAGCACAGAAGCACCAGGTTCAGCCAGTCCCATATCCTGAAGGAACATCTGGCGTTCTTCATAGGTCTCTAGCTCGGCAATATCGGCTTCGGTAGCTACGGCTAGGATAATCACTTCCGCATTTTCGTCCTTAACAGCTTCTTTTACTTGTTCTACATAAGGATTTCCGCTGACAGCAGAAGCTTCATCTACATTACATACATATAGGATAGGCTTAGCAGTCAGGAGCTGGTAACTCTTGCTCAGTTCGGCTTCTTCCTCGTTGAGCACTACAGTACGGGCAGAAAGCCCTTTCAGGAGTGCCTCTTTATAGCGAGAAAGAAGATCAAGCTCTTTCTGGGCAAGCTTATCCCCAGCCTTAGCGGCACGGGTTACCTTTTCCAAGCGTTTTTCTACTGTCTCTAAGTCCTTGAGTTGGAGTTCTATATCAATCGTTTCTTTATCACGAATAGGATTCACCGAGCCGTCCACATGCACGATATTATCATTGTTAAAACAACGTAGTACATGTATAATGGCATGACACTCACGAATATTCCCTAGGAATTGGTTTCCTAATCCCTCACCCTTGCTGGCTCCTCTAACAAGTCCTGCAATATCCACAATTTCCACAGTAGCAGGCTGTACTCGCTCGGGAGAGACCAGCTCTTCAAGCTTCTCTAGGCGCGCATCTGGTACATTCACTACTCCTAAGTTCGGTTCAATAGTACAAAAAGGGAAGTTGGCACTCTGTGCCTTAGCATTTGACAAACAGTTAAATAAAGTTGATTTTCCCACATTGGGGAGTCCTACAATCCCGGCTTTCATTGCTTGGTTATTTTTTAGGGGGCAAAGATACAAAATAATTATTAATTGTCAATTACTATATTGTTATAACGGCTTATTTGCGTATTTGCCCTACAAATTTACGTATGGACAGAAGGCTAAATCCACCATTTATTTCGGGTGCAAAGGTAATAC
>CAJPPS010000054.1 GCA_905372595.1 uncultured Capnocytophaga sp.
AAAGAAATCCTACAAAATAGAAAATAAAATTACATAATTAACCCCCAAACTTAAAAAAATGAGAAAAGAAATTCAAAAAAGAATCCTAACGCTAGCCTTTCTTCTGCTAGCTACCCTTGCAGTAGGGCAAACACTCAAAGGAAAAGTGACTGATAACGAGAAAGAACCTCTCTTAGGAGTTACCATTATAGTAAAAAATACTTCTCGAGGAACAACTACCAATGAAAAAGGAGAATTTACTATTACAGTGTCTCCTCAGGATGTTCTAGTCTTCTCTTATATAGGCTTTAAGAATAAGGAGATAAAAGTAGGAAAGCAAAGAACCTTAGCTATTACTCTAGAAGATGATGCTGAAGAGCTCCCCGAACTGCTTATTGTAGGCTCACGAGCGGGAGGACGTACCAAGGTGGATAGCCCTGTACCAGTAGATGTATTTGATGTGGCTAAAACAAGTAAAGTACAACCACAGGTGAATATTAACCAGATACTCAATAGTGTGGCTCCTTCGTTTACCTCTACTACTCAGGTAGTTTCTGATGGTTCTGACCACTTGGATCCTGCCCAACTCAGAGGGTTAGGCCCTGACCAAACACTTGTTCTACTCAATGGAAAAAGACGTCATACTTCTGCTTTTATCAATGTGAATGGAACTCCAGGGAGAGGGACTGTAGGGACAGACCTCAATGCGATTCCTTCTTTTGCTCTTTCCAAGATAGAAGTGTTACGAGATGGAGCATCTGCCCAGTATGGTTCTGATGCGATTGCAGGGGTAATGAATCTTGCTCTTAAGAGAGAAAAAGGACTCTCTACACAGCTTAGCCTTGGAGGGCATCTTACACCAAAGGCTAAAGATCATCGAGGAGATTTTGATGGAGGACAAGGGCAGTTGGATATTAATTATGGAACCGAATTAGGTAAAAAAGGAGGCTTCCTGAACCTGACTTTCTCAGCTCAGTTCCGCAATACTACTCATAGGGCAGGAACTTTTGATGGAACTATTTTCAATGCTTATAACGCTATAGAACAGCGAGCTCTGAATCATAATGATAATCTTTCTCGTTATTTTACAAATATCAATGTTGATGCAGATCCTCGTCTGTTAGGGCTTATCAAAACCTATGCGCAGGAAGTGGATTACTTTAGTCCCACTTATCTAAGCCAGATACAAGGAGCTTCCTCTCTTACAGATTTGCGAACTGTTCTTAATCAGGACTATACAGAACAAGAACTTGCTTATCGAGGGCTTTCTCGTAAGGATTTTAATATGCACGTAGGGCAGTCTGGACTCCTAGGAACACAGTTTTTCCTCAATGCGTCCTTGCCTATTAGCGATCGCTGGGAAGTATATGCTTTTGGAGGGCAGAGCTATCGTTATGGAGAAGCAGGAGGGTTTTTCCGCCGTCCTAACCAAGCACGTACCTTCACGGGGCTACATCCTAATGGATATTTGCCTAAAATCACCACAGATATTCAGGATTCTTCTATTTCAGCAGGGATTAAGGGAGAGGCTGGTAAGTGGCATATTGACTTAAGTAACACTTTTGGTCGTAATGAGTTTGCTTATACTATCCGCCAGACAGGGAACACTAGCTTGCGTTTTGATTCTCCTTCTTACTTTGATGCAGGAAAGTTACGTTTCTTACAGAATACTATTAATCTGGATTTTTCTCGTCCTATAGCTCTTTTCCAGAAGTCTAACCTCTCTTTTGGGCTAGAGCAACGTCACGAGGCATATACTACAGTAGCTGGAGCAGAAAATTCCTATGCTACATATAATAGACGGGGAGATGTTCTTGATTTGGGAGCTACTGCTAGTGAGAAGGTAACAGACTTCTTTGGGGCAAATCTTCCAGGAGGAGCTCAGGTACTTCCAGGTTTTAGAAAGGAAAGTGCTTTGACTCAGACACGTAATGTGATTGCAGGCTATGGTGAATTTGAAACAGATATTACCCGTTGGCTCCTTGCAAATGCTGCTCTCCGCTATGAGAACTATTCTGATTTTGGAAATACATTTAACTATAAGCTCGCTACTCGTGTGAAGCTTTTCCCTAATGTGAATCTTCGTGCAGCAGCTTCTACAGGTTTCCGAGCTCCTTCTATTCACCAGTTGTATTATACAAATATTAATACATTGCAAATCAATGGGGTACTACAGGAAACAGGTACTTTTAATAATATTTCTCGTCCAGCTCAGCTCTTTGGGATAGAAAGCCTTAAGGAAGAAAAATCAAAGTCAGTAAGTGCAGGTTTTACCGTGAAAGTGCCTAAGGCAGGGCTTACTCTTAGTGCGGATGCTTATTTTATCCGTGTAGATGATCGTATTATCCTTACAGAAGCTTTCTCTAAACCTACAGGAAGTACTCCTGCTGAGAATGAACTTAGGCAAATCTTTGATCAAGCCAATGTAACCACTGTCCAATTCTTTGCTAATGCAGTGGATGTAGAAACCAAAGGAGTAGATGTGGTTATTACACACGCTTACCAAGGGAAAAAATTCTCTTTGAATAATGATTTTGCCTTGAACCTTACAAAAACCCAACAAGTGGGGAATATTCATACACCTAACGCCATAAAAGCAGCAGGCTTAGAACAGAAATTTTTCTCAGAACGTTCTAGAGTGCTCTTAGAAGAGGTGATCCCGCGCCTTAAGGCAACTCTTTCTCATAACCTAACCGTAGGAAAATGGAGTGCTTACCTTCGTAATACCTATTATGGAAAGGCTACAGGACCTGATATTATCAGACCTGCAGACCAAGTAGGCGATTTTATCTTTGATGAAAGAGGACATCAGGTGATTCGTGGTAAGGTAATTACAGACCTTTCTATAGCTTATAATTTTACTCCTAAAGCTTCTTTGACTCTTGGTGTGAATAATCTCTTTGATCTCTATCCAGAGAAAAATGTAAAGGTAAATAATAATAATGACCAGTTTGTCTATTCTCGAGCTACTTCACAGTTCGGACTTAATGGAAGGTATGTATTCTTACGTACGACCTTTAATATATTTTAATTTTCTCATTATTAATTATTTATATAGGGAAAATATGCTTAGGAGTACAGCTCTTAGGCATATTTTCTTTTTGGGTAAAAATAAATAGGAAAACACTTGTTTTTTTAAAAAGAATGTTGTATATTTGCCCTCTATTTGGAAATGGTGTCCAAGTGGGAACTGTTTTGATATATTTAGAACATATAAAAGCTTGGTTTTCTTACATATAAAGAAGAAAAAAGAGATAGAGAAGGTAATATAGGGACTGCTGTATAACCTCCTCTTTTTGTGCGTTTTTTCCAAAAAGAAACAAAATTTGTTATTTAAAGCAATGCTATGGCAAGAGTAAAAGAGAAAAATGCAGTGATGAGATTTGATAAAATCTCAATCGGATTAGCCTCTCCAGAGAGTATCTTGGCAGTCTCTCGTGGAGAAGTATCCAAACCTGAAACGATCAACTATCGTACCCATAAGCCTGAGCGTGATGGGCTTTTCTGTGAGCGTATCTTTGGGCCTGTGAAGGACTATGAGTGTGCCTGCGGAAAGTATAAGCGTATTCGCTATAAGGGGATTGTGTGTGACCGTTGTGGGGTAGAAGTCACTGAAAAAAAGGTTAGGAGAGAACGTGTAGGGCATATTAACTTAGTGGTTCCTATTGCTCACATTTGGTATTTCCGTTCCCTTCCTAACAAAATCGGATACTTATTAGGACTCCCTTCCAAAAAGTTGGATATGATTATCTATTATGAGCGATATATTGTTATCCAGCCTGGAATTGCCAAAAGCATTGAAGGGGAGCCCCTACAGAAAATGGACTTCCTTACCGAGGAAGAATACTTGGATATAATGGAATCTCTTCCTATAGAAAATCAATATTTGGAGGATTCTGATCCTAATAAATTTGTGGCTAAGATGGGGGCTGAGTGTCTCTATGATCTCCTTCAGGGACTAGACCTTGATGCGCTTTCCTATGAACTACGCCATAAAGCAAATACAGAAACGTCTAAACAACGTAAAACAGAAGCTCTTAAGCGACTTCAAGTCGTAGAGGCTTTCCGTGATTCTCAGAAGAATAGAGAGAATAAGCCTGAGTGGATGATTATGAAGGTGCTTCCTGTAATTCCGCCTGAATTACGTCCGTTAGTGCCTCTTGATGGAGGACGTTTTGCAACCTCTGACCTTAATGATTTATACCGAAGAGTAATCATACGTAACAATCGTTTAAAACGACTTATAGAAATCAAAGCACCTGATGTGATTTTACGCAATGAGAAGCGTATGCTTCAGGAGTCTGTTGATTCTCTTTTTGATAATACACGTAAGTCTTCAGCGGTGAAGACCGATGCCAATCGTCCGCTCAAGTCTTTGTCAGATTCTCTTAAGGGGAAACAAGGTCGTTTCCGCCAGAACTTGCTTGGAAAACGTGTGGATTATTCAGCCCGTTCGGTGATTGTTGTAGGACCTGAAATGAAACTCTATGAGTGTGGATTACCTAAGAATATGGCTGCAGAGCTTTACAAACCTTTTGTAATTCGCAAGCTCATTGAAAGGGGAATTGTAAAAACTGTAAAATCAGCAAAACGTATTATAGATAAGAAAGAGCCTGTAGTGTGGGATATTCTAGAGAATGTAATCAAAGGACATCCCGTATTACTGAACCGTGCTCCTACCTTGCACCGATTGGGTATTCAGGCTTTCCAGCCACGCCTAATTGAAGGAAAAGCGATTCGTCTTCACCCATTAGTATGTACTGCGTTCAACGCTGACTTTGATGGTGACCAGATGGCAGTTCACTTACCTCTAGGTCCTGAAGCAATCCTAGAAGCACAAATGCTGATGCTGGCTTCTAATAATATCTTGAATCCAGCCAATGGTGCGCCTATTACGGTACCTTCTCAGGATATGGTGCTTGGGCTTTACTATATTACCAAAATGCGTAAGAGTACTCCAGAGGAGCCTATCAAAGGAGAAGGATCAGTGTTCTATTCTCCTGAGGAGGTAAATATTGCTTATAATGAAAGAAAAGTACACCTAAATGCCTCTATTAAGGTACGCACAACTGATTTGGATGAGGAGGGAAATATTGTTACAAAACTTATAGAAACTACCGTAGGACGTGTGCTCTTTAATGAAGTAGTGCCTAAGGAAGCAGGGTTCATTAATACAGTACTTACAAAGAAATCTTTACGTGATATTATCGGACACGTACTTAAGTGTACAAGTATTCCTCGTACAGCTGATTTTCTAGATGATATTAAGTCTATAGGATATAAATTCGCTTTCCAAGGAGGTCTTTCTTTCTCCTTAGGGGATATTATTATTCCTCAGGAAAAACAAGCGATGATTGCCGATGCTAATGAGCAAGTACAAGGAATCATCAATACTTATAACATGGGGTTAATCACCAATAACGAACGTTATAATCAGGTGATTGATGTATGGACTTCTACCAATGCCCGTCTTACAGAATTGGCGATGAAGCGTATTAGTGAGGATAGGCAAGGGTTCAACTCAGTATATATGATGTTGGATTCTGGAGCGCGTGGTTCTAAAGAACAGATTCGTCAGCTTACAGGTATGCGAGGACTGATGGCTAAGCCTAAGAAATCTACAGCAGGAGGGGGAGAAATTATCGAGAACCCAATTCTTTCTAACTTTAAGGAAGGACTTTCTATCTTGGAATACTTTATCTCCACCCACGGGGCTCGTAAGGGTCTTGCTGATACGGCGTTGAAGACAGCTGATGCGGGATACCTCACTCGTCGTCTAGTAGATGTTTCTCAAGATGTGATTATCAACACAGATGATTGTGGTACGCTTCGTGGTATCGAAATCCAAGCTCTTAAGAAGAACGAAGAGGTTATTGAGTCACTTGGAGAACGTGTATTAGGACGTGTAGCTCTGAATGATATTATCAACCCACTTAATGAGGAAGTAATTGTTCCTGCAGGGGAAGAAATTCGTGAAGATGATGTAGTAAAAATCAATGCGGCTCCTATTGAAACTATTGAGGTGCGTTCGGCTCTTACTTGTGAGGCTAAGCACGGTATCTGTGCTAAGTGCTATGGACGTAATCTTTCTACAGGAAAGATGGTACAGATTGGAGAAGCTGTCGGTGTCGTAGCAGCACAATCTATTGGAGAGCCTGGTACTCAGCTTACCTTACGTACATTCCATATGGGGGGTACTGCAGGAAATATCTCAGAAGAGAATAAGATTATCTCTCACTATGAAGGAATCTTGGAAATAGATGACCTCAAAACAGTAAGTGGGGAAGACTACGAAGGCAAGCCTGTAGAGGTAGTAATCTCTCGTACTTCTGAAGTAAAGATTTTGGAACCACATACCCGTATGATTCTCAGTACAGCAAATATACCTTATGGTTCTTTCATCTTTAAGAAAAATGGAGATAGAGTAGCTAAAGGAGAGGTGATTAACCAGTGGGATCCTTATAATGCGGTGATTATTTCTGAGTTCTCTGGAAATATAGCCTATGAAAATATTGAGCAAGGGGTTACTTACCAAGTGGAAATAGATGAACAAACAGGTTTCCAAGAAAAAGTAATCTCAGAATCACGTAATAAGCGACTTATTCCTACAATGCATATTCAGGATAAGCAAGGAAATATCCTTCGTTCTTATACCTTGCCTCTGGGAGCGCATATTATGGTAGATGACAAAGAAAAGATAAAAGAAGGAAAAATTCTTGTGAAGATTCCTCGTAAGTCTGCTAAGTCAGGGGATATCACCGGAGGTCTTCCTCGAGTAACAGAACTTTTTGAGGCACGTAATCCTTCGAATCCTGCTGTAGTGGCAGAAATAGATGGAGTAGTTTCTTTTGGAAAGGTGAAACGAGGAAATAGAGAAATCTTCGTAGAGTCCAAGACCGGAGAAAAACGTACCTATTCTGTAAAACTTTCCAATCAGGTATTGGTACAAGAGAATGACTATGTACGTGCGGGAATGCCTCTTTCTGATGGTTCTGTAACACCTGAGGATATTTTACGTATTAAAGGACCTTCTGCTGTACAACAGTATTTGGTAAATGAAGTACAGGAAGTATACCGACTCCAAGGGGTAAAAATCAATGATAAGCACTTCGAGGTAATTGTACGTCAGATGATGCGTAAGGTGGAAATCCAAGATCCAGGGGACACTCTCTTCCTAGAAGAACAATTGGTACATAAAGATGACTTTATAGAGGAAAATGATAAACTATTTGGCAAGAAAGTAGTAGAAGATGCTGGAGACTCTGAGAACCTTAAGCCAGGACAGATTATTACAATGAGACAATTACGTGATGAAAATTCCTTGCTTAAGCGACAAGATAAACGATTGGTGATTGCACGTGAAGTAATTCCTGCTACTGCTGTTCCTGTATTACAGGGAATTACCCGTGCTTCTTTACAAACTAAATCATTCATCTCTGCGGCTTCCTTCCAGGAAACAACCAAGGTACTTAATGAAGCTGCTGTACAAGGAAAAGTGGATTACCTTGACGGACTCAAGGAAAACGTTATCGTAGGACATCGTATTCCTGCTGGTACAGGTATGAAACGCTATGAAAATATACTTGTAGGTGCTAAGAAAGACCTTAAGCAGAATAGTCTTTTGTGAGACAAGAAGAAAGGTATATCTAAATAACTAGGAAATGAAGAATGAGATTAATATAGAAGTAGATGATAAAGTAGCCTCTGGCGTATATTCTAATATCATAGCTGTCAGCCATACCGATGCTGAGTTTGTTTTGGATTTTGCAAGTATGTTACCAGGATTTTCCAAGGCACGTGTACAGAGTAGGGTATTATTATCTCCTATACACGCTAGGCATTTGATGAATATCCTACAAACACAACTTGCTCAGTATGATAGTGAGCAACAGCCTATTTCCGAAAAAGATATGCTCGGTGAACAACCTCGCTTCCCCAATGCAGGAGAAGCATAACCCTGAATTTCATAGGTAAATTTGTCATAGTAAAAAGTGGAAACCGCTCCTTAAGGGGGCGGTTTTCTATCCTTATTATATATAAAACCGTTCTTAATATAATGTCGGTTAGGTATAACAAAATAATTATTTATACCTCCTCCTCTCACATACTCCACTCTTGCCGACTTTTCCCTCCAAAGTAGAACAATAGGAACATTCTCATTAAAATTCCTATCTAAGAAAATAAGATTGAAAAACAAACAATACTTACGTAGAATTTTTGTCATTTATATTTTCTTTATAAAAATTTTTTTGCTACTGAGGCTTAAGAATTCTTACTAACTGAGTGCAAATTTGTTACAAGCTAGAATCTTTAAGTGTATAGGCTTCTATTAGAGGATATGACCCTATATATAGATTATTTTTAGCAAAAAAAACAAAAAATAATTATGTGGAAAAAAAAACTTAAAAAATACTTGCTATATTGAT
>CAJPPS010000055.1 GCA_905372595.1 uncultured Capnocytophaga sp.
AAGTATTAATTTTCAATTTATTTACAATGAGTACCATTAGAGAATTAGAACCTAAAGAAGTGTGGAATCGTTTTGCGGATATTAATGCCGTACCACGTCCTTCTAAAAAAGAACAAAAAATAACTGCCTTTATGGTAGCTTTTGGGCAAAAACTTGGTTTAGAAACCAGTTCCGATGCCATCGGAAATGTGATTATCCGTAAGCCAGCTACACCAGGTTACGAAAACAAGAAAACTATCATCCTTCAGTCTCACTTGGATATGGTGTGCCAGAAAAATAATGACACCGTATTTGATTTCGATAACCAAGGAATAGAAACCTATATAGATGGCGATTGGGTACGTGCTAAAGGAACTACTCTTGGCGCAGATAATGGAATGGGAGTAGCTGCCATTATGGCAATTCTTGAAAGTAAGACTATTGCACACCCTGCTATAGAAGCCCTTTTCACCACTGATGAGGAAACAGGAATGACTGGAGCTAAGAAGCTTAGTTCTGATGCTCTTACAGGAGAGATTCTCCTTAACCTTGATACAGAGCTTGATACTGAAATTGAAATTGGTTGTGCGGGAGGAATAGATGTTTCTGCTTACTCTGATTACAAAGAGGAAGCTACCCCTCAAGATGTAGTGGCTTACCAGCTTACTGTAACAGGGCTACTTGGAGGACATAGTGGTATGGAAATTCATATCGGACGTGGCAATGCTAATAAGATTATGAACCGTATGCTCTTCCAACAATATGAAAAATATGGTTTGCGTCTTGCTCATTTACACGGAGGAGGTTTACGTAATGCTATTCCTCGCGAGAGTGTAGCTATTGTGGTGGTACCAGCTCAGCATAAGGGAGCATTTGAGAAAGAATTTACAGAAAATGCTTCTCATATATTCAAAGAGTTACAGCCTGTAGAAGCACATTTATCTATCACTTTCAAGGAAGTAGAACGCCCAGAAAAAGTAATGGAAGCTAAAGCACAACAAGCTTTTGTAAGAGCTATTGCAGCGGCTCCTTGTGGGGTATACGTGATGAGCCGTAATGTAGAGGGACTTGTAGAGACAAGTAATAATATTGCTAACGTAAAAGCAGAGAATGGAAAGATAACAATACTTTCAATGACCCGTTCCTCTGTAGAAAGTAGCAAACAGGATTTAGCAAATAGCCTTGCCGCAGCTTTTGAATTGGCAGGCTATAAAGTAGAATTCTCAGGACAATACCCAGGATGGGAGCCTAATCCTAACTCTCCAATTCTCCACGTACTAACAGAGGTGTACGAACGTCTTTTCCAAGAAAAACCTAATGTAGCAGCTATCCACGCAGGATTGGAATGTGGGCTCTTAGGGGAACACTTCCCTCATATAGATATGATTAGCTTTGGACCTACTATTCTTGGAGCGCATTCTCCTAACGAAAGGGTAAGCATCAAGTCTGTACAAAAATTCTGGAAGTATCTCTTAGAAATTCTTAAAAATACACCTGAAAAATAAAATTAGGAAGTATCAAAAAAATACGTATCTTTGCCCAATGAATCTAAAAGGAAAAGTAATAGCCATTGCGTGCCTCTCTTCTGTACTTTTTTCAGCTTGTGGAGATTATCAAAAAGCTTTAAAATCAGAGGATTTTGAGCTAAAATATAAAGTAGCTAAAGAACTATATCAGAAAGGAGAATATTCCCGTAGCGAGCGCTTATGGGAAAAAGTAGTTGCTTACTATATAGGGCGTCCTCAAGGGGAAGAGGCTCTTTATATGTATGCTAATAGCTATTATAACCGAAAGAAATATATGTTGGCAGCTTATCAGTTTGAGCGATTTTTAAAGAACTATCCTCGAAGTGAAAAAGCCGAAGAAGTACTTTTTTTGCAAGGGAAGTGTTATTTCTTGGAATCTCCAAGGTATAGCCTTACCCAAGATGATACTTACAAAGCCTTGGATAGGCTACAGGAATTTATTGATAGGTATCCTAATAGTCAAAACCTTAGAGAAGCTAATAATATGGTGCTAGAGCTCCTCAATAAGCTACAGCACAAGAGCTTTGAGATCGCACGAGGGTATGATAAAATAAGGGATTACCAAGCAGCTATCAAGGCGTTTGATAACTTCTTGATAGATAACCCTGGGTCGAACTTCCGAGAAGATGCTATGTACTATCGCTTACACTCTGCTTATGAGCTAGCAAAAAATAGTATAAAACAAAAGGAAAAACAGCGCTTTGAGGAAGCTAAGGGATACTATGAAACTTTCATTCGTGTCTATCCAGAATCTTCCTATAAGGAAAAGGCTACTAAAATGTATCAGGATATTATAAAGAAAATAAGTGAATTATGATAAATTTGAAACGTATTGATGCGCCACAAAGTACTATTACTTATGATAAGAATAAAATAGATGCCGAAACAGGAAATATCTATGAGGCAATTTCTATCATAGCTAAGCGTGCTTCACAAATCAATGCTGAAATTAAGCGAGAATTAGAAGAAAAATTAGGTGAGTTTGCTATCAATAATGATAGTTTGGAAGAAGTTTTTGAGAATAAAGAACAAATAGAAGTATCCAGATTCTACGAAAAGCTTCCTAAGCCACAGGCAATTGCTGTAAAGGAATGGCTTGATGGAGAGATTTATTATCGTTATACCGATGAAAAATACAATACCGAATCTTCATTCGCTTAAGGGGAAGAAAATACTTGTTGGAATTACCGCTGGGATAGCGGCTTATAAAATTCCTAACCTTATACGCTTGCTTGTCAAAGAACAAGCAAGCGTAAAGGTTATTATGACCCCTGATGCCCAGGACTTTGTAACTCCTCTTACACTTTCTGTACTCTCCAAAAATAAGGTATATATTTACTTTGATACGGATGATCATCAGTGGAATAACCACGTGGAGCTGGCTATGTGGGCAGATGCATTCTTGATAGCTCCTCTTACGGCTAATACCCTCTCGAAGATGGCAACAGGAGGATGTGATAATCTTTTGCTAGCAACCTATCTCTCTGCAAAGTGTCCAGTCTTCTTCGCACCTGCAATGGATTTGGATATGTATGAGCACCCTTCTACTCAGCGGAATATAGCTCTTCTGGAGTCCTATGGGAATATTCATATTCCTTCTGAATATGGTGAACTCGCCAGCGGTCTGGTAGGAAAAGGACGTATGGCTTCAGAGGAAACAATTAAGGAAGCTCTTCGTGATTTTTTCTTTGATAAAAAAGAGCTTTTTATAGGAAAAAAACTTCTTATCACAGCAGGACCTACTTATGAGATGATAGATCCTGTACGCTTTATAGGAAATTTTTCTTCAGGAAAGATGGGTGTTGCTTTGGCAAATATGGCTTCCTTGATGGGCGCTGAGGTATCACTAGTATTGGGACCTACTCCTACTCATCTGATTGAGGATAAAGTGAAGGTGCATCACGTAGTGAGTGCTTCAGAAATGTACGAGGTTACCAATGATGAATTTATTCACTCAGATATAGCTATTCTTGCAGCGGCTGTTGCAGATTATACACCTAAAGAGAAAGCTCCCCAGAAAATTAAGAAAAAAACTGATAATCTTCAGTTGGAACTTATCAAAACCCAAGATATTCTGGCTTCTTTAGGGCAACGAAAAACATCTTCTCAATGCCTTATAGGATTTGCTCTGGAGACACAGGACGAGCTGGCAAATGCTAAGGGAAAGCTCACAAAAAAGAACCTAGATGCGATTGTACTCAATTCCTTAAATGATAAAGGAGCAGGCTTTGGAACTGATACAAATAAAGTAACCTTTATCACCCAATCAGGGAAGGAAAAAACAATCCCTCTGATGTCTAAGACAGAAATAGCTATCGAAATTCTTCTGGAAATACATCAAGAATTTTTTAACCATAATAATCTTACATAAAACAACTTACTAATGAAAAAATATCTTATCCTTCTAAGTATGGTTCTTTGTATAGGAGTTTCTGCTCAAGAACTTTCTTGTAATGTTACTATCAATACCCAGCGAGTGAATCAGACCAACCAGAAAGTATTCAACACCTTACAGAAGTCCTTACAAGAGTTTGTTAATAAAACCCAATGGACTGACCTTAAGGTAAGAGATAACGAACGGATAGACTGTTCTTTTGTATTTACTATTACCTCTTATGAGAATAATAATTTTGTAGCAGATGTACAGGTGCAAGCCTCACGCCCTGTTTATAATAGTGCCTACCAAACTTCCTTACTGAACTACCAAGAAAAAGGTTTTTCTTTTTCTTATTTGGAGAACGAACCCTTGTTCTTTAATTCCAGCGCCTTTACCTCTAATCTTTCCTCTTTTATCGCTTATTATGCCTTGATAATTATAGGAATAGATGCAGATTCTTTTGCGCCAACAGGAGGTTTTCCCTATTTTGAACAGGCGCTCTCGGTAGTTCTCAATGCACAGAGTACTTCCGATACCGCTTGGCAACAAAATGGCACCAATAACCGTTGGCAATTGGTAACCGACCTTCTTTCAGAGGATTTTGAAGCTTTTCACAGTGCATTGTACAACTACCATCGTAAAGGGTTGGATATGATGGTAACAGATGCTCAAAAGGCAAAGAATACTATAGGAGCTTCCCTCTTGGAGCTTAATGAGATGAATAATAGCCGAATAAATCGCTTTCTTACTCAGATTTTTTTTGATGCCAAGGCAGATGAACTTGCTTTGATTTTCTCTGGAGGAAAGCCTCTAGAGAAAAAAGAAGAAATACAGCAAACACTACAGAAGCTAGCTCCTACCTATTCAGAGAAATGGGCACAAATTAAGTAATTAATGAAAAAATACTTCTTTCTTTTCCTTTTTCTAACGGTTTCTTTTTCCTCTTTCTCGCAGGGGAAGAAGGCTTTTGTTCTCTTTGATAAAAAAGGAAAAATAACTACATATAAAAGGCTACTCAAGGCTAGTGCTAAGGCAGATATTGTCCTTTTTGGTGAATATCATAATAATCCAATAGCTCATTGGCTACAGCTCGAACTTATCAAGGATTTGGAGCCTAAGCGATCCCTTATCTTGGGAGCCGAAATGTTCGAACGAGATAACCAAAAGGAGCTAAACAGTTATCTACAAGGAACCATTAACCAAAAAGCTCTCGATTCCCTAGCTCGTTTGTGGAATAATTATAAAACGGACTATAAGCCTTTGGTGGATTTTGCTCTTAATAAAAAGATCCCTTTTATTGCCACCAATATTCCTCGTAAATATGCTTCTTTGGTTTATAAAAAGGGATTACAAGTATTGGATACCTTGCCTATAAATGAGAAACAATGGATTGTATCCCTACCTATGAAGTATGACGGAACCCTTTCTCAGTACCAAAAAATGAGAAAAATGATGGCGCATATGGGAGAGAACCTGCCCATAGCTCAAGCAATTAAGGATGCTACTATGGCAGAAACTATTCTTAGAGATAGGAGAGAGGGTTCTCTTTTTGTTCACTTTAATGGAAGTTATCATTCAGATTTTTATCAAGGTATTTATTGGTATCTTCAGCAGGAGAATCCACATTTACAAATTCTTACAATCACTACACTTACTCAATCCGATTTGAAAAAATTAAACAAGGAAGCCTACAGACAAGCTGATTTCATTCTGGTTGTAGATGAGGATATGACAACTACTTTCTGAGGGGCTATCCTTAGAATATAGAAGAAAAAGCCTCAAAAAAAACTTTGTTTTCTAGTATTTTTTTAGTATCTTTACTATCTCTAAGAGGAGCAAGTATAGAAGCTCTCCTCTCTAACATAGTAATTTATCTTAATATATGAATTTGTATGAAAAATATTAGTAAAACAAGCTTTCAGGAAACATATCCTTCCGAATGCACTACGATTCTTGTGGGAAAAGAGATGACCACAGACGGTTCTATGATGATTGCTCGTTCTGATGATTGGAATGCTGTAAATGCTAAGCACTTGAAGGTACATCCACCTACAGAAAAAATGACAGATGAGTTTGTCTCTTTCCAGAACTCTTTTCGTTGTCCATTACCTCAGAAATCACTAGGATATATGGGAATGCCCCCTTATCAGTATCCTGATCAGTGGGAGAGTGCGGGGTTCAATACGGCTGGTGTGGGAATTACTGCCACTGAGAGTATCTTTAGTAATGAAAAAGCCTTAGCAGTGGATCCTTTGGTACCTAATGGATTAGGAGAAATTTCTATTACGAGTGTAGTTCTCCCTTATGTCCATACAGCTCGTGAAGGAGTACTTAGGCTGGGACAACTTATAGAAGAACACGGTATAGCAGAAGGCTTTGGGGTAGCCTTTATAGATCAGAAAGAAATATGGTATCTGGAAACGGCTTGTGGGCATAGGTGGATAGCAGTTCGGCTTCCTAAAGATGTCTATTTTGTAACAGCTAATCAGGGACGACTCAGGGAGTATGACCCAAGGAATATAAAGAATTTTCTAGGAAGTGAAGATCTTATATCTTTTGCCCAGGAACACGGATTGTATCATCCTGATCGTGATGGTGAGTTTGATTTCCACAAGGTCTATATAAGAGAGAGTACTTTGGATACTACTTATAACTATCCTCGTGTATGGGCTTTGCAGGCTTTCTTCAGTCCGAAACTGGAGAATAATGTTACCGAGAATACTTTTCCTGTATATGCAAAAGCAACCCATCCTATTTCCCTTGCACAGGTGAAAAAAGCGTATTACCATCATTATCAAGGAACTTCTCACGATCCTTATGCGAATAATAATCCTCAGGAAAAATATCGTCCAGTTGCTATTTTCCGAGCGACCAATTCACATATTTTGCAAGTGCGTCCAGAACTTCCACAAGCAATAGGATGTATAAATTATGTAGCCTTGGGAATGGCAGCCTTGGGAATTTTTCTTCCACTGTACCAAGGGGTAACTTCTTATCCTAAGCCTTATGGAGTAGGAACCAATCATTCCAGTGAGGATTCTGCTTATTGGACTTTCCGAAAAGTACAGACCCTCGGAATGATTAATTATAATAAATACGCTCCTATAATCCGTGATGTATATGACCGTTTTGAAGCCGAAATGGAAGCACGACAAGCCGAAATGGAAGCTACCTATATGAAACTCTATCCATCACAACCTATAGCGGCTCAGGAGCTTCTGCAGCAGTTCTCAGATGATCTTCTTAATAAGGCTTTACAGATAAGCAAAGACCTCTTAGAAGATTTATTTACCCGTCTTACACTTGATGTACAGGCTACTTATCGATTTGCAGGAGCGTAACAAGCTCATAGATAATTGTAAATAAAAAAATCTCTTTTTCCTTGCAAAAAGAGATTTTTTGTTGTATCTTTGCGCTATCATTTGGGGGTGTAGCTCAGTTGGCTAGAGCGTTTGGCTGGCAGCCAAAAGGTCGTGGGTTCGAGCCCCATCTCCTCCACCATCTACCAATTAATTTTTAGCAAGTAGCTAATGAGAATCCTTCCTTATTAGCTTTTCTTTCTCTATAAATCAAATAAATAAAAATGTTAGGCGCAATTATAGGGGATATTGTAGGCTCTCGGTATGAGTTTGCTAATACCCACACAACTGATTTTGAGCTTTTTACTCCTTATAACAATTTTACAGATGATACTATATGTACTATTGCTGTAGCGGACGCCATTCTCCAGAACAAAAGCTTTAAGGATAGTCTTCTATATTGGTGTAGAAAATACCCTTCACCTATGGGAGCTTATGGAGGGCGGTTTGGTCAGTGGGTGCGTAGTGCTAATCCACAACCTTATAATAGCTTTGGTAATGGTTCAGCGATGCGTGTATCGCCTTGTGGCTGGCTTCCTGATTTGGCTGAAGTCCTCAAAGAAGCTTCTGAAAGTGCCGAATGTACTCATAATCACCCTGAAGGTATCAAAGGCGCTCAGTGTATTGCCCATTGTATAGTATTGGCGCTTGGCGGGCAATCTAAGGAGCAGATAAGCGAAATGGTTACTCAAGACTATGGGTATGACCTTTCTATGACTTGTACCGGATTACGTCAGACTTATGGTTTTGATGAGACCTGTCAAGGGACAGTGCCACAAGCAATTATTTGCTTTCTAGAGAGTAATGATTTTGAAGAAGCTATCCGATTAGCTGTTTCTATAGGAGGGGATAGTGATACCCTAGCAGCTATTACAGGTAGTATAGCTGAGGCTTATTATGGTATTCCTCAAGATATAGAGGAAAAGGCTCTTGCTTACTTACCTGAGGAATTCAAGGAGGTGATAAATAGTTTTAGAAAAAAGTATGGGAGAAAATAGAATTATACTCCCTGCTTCGATAATATTCTATAAAAACAATAGCCATTGTGTTTTATATTTTTAATGAATAAATTCATATTTTCTCTAATATTTCTTTCAAATAATCTATATCTCCTTCGTAGT
>CAJPPS010000056.1 GCA_905372595.1 uncultured Capnocytophaga sp.
ATTTACAAGAATACGAGCAATGACAAGCGTCATCGTTTCTTTGGAAATATAGGATTTACTTATGATTTTACTGATAATCTCTATTGGGTAGGAAAGATCTATGGAGATATCTATGATCTTAATACAGAAGCTCGTATAGCAGTAGGCTCTAAAGCTTTATCTTCTTATACTACAAATAGTTATACCAATTCAGACTTCAATTACGAAACTCGTTTGCACTATACTCCTAAGTTTAAGAGTAAGAACTACACACTTACAGGATTTGTAGGGCTAGCACGCCGAGAAGGACGTTATCATTGGATAAAAGGAAAAACCAATGGAGGCTTAGTACTTGCTGATTTCTATAACTTAGAAAATAGTAAGGAAACTCCTTCAGCTACCAACTATAGACAATGGAGACGTACCAATAGTGTATTTGGAATGGTTTCTTTCGGATATAAGGGAATGGCTTTCGTAGAGGCAACAGGTCGTAAGGACTGGTTCTCTACTGTGTCTAAGCCTGTATTCTATCCTTCTGTAACAGGGTCTTTCGTATTCACAGGCGCTATGAAGCACAAGCCCTCTTGGCTTTCTTATGGAAAAATTCGTGCCGCTTGGGCTCAAGCGGGGAATGATACCAATCCTTATCAGCTAATTACTTATCCTAGTGTGAACTTGCCTTTTAGAGGAAGCCCTAACTATATGCATACTTATACTGCTAATAATCCTGATTTGGTGCCTGAAATTAAGGAAACTAAAGAGGTTGGTTTGGAATTACGCTTATTCAAAGATCGTATCTCTGCTAATATATCTCTTTATGATATTCTTTCTAAAGATTTAATTATTCCACTTCCTGTGGATGGAGCCAATGGATATGTAGCCAAATATATCAATACAGGTAAGATGTCTAACAAAGGGATAGAGGTGTCTCTTTCAGCAACTCCAGTTAAGATAGGTAATTTCTCTTGGAATGTAAGCTGGAATTTTGCAAAGAATGATAATAAATTATTACAACTTTACCCAGGTACTACTCGTTACAAAATCACTAATGATAGCTCAGCTCTAGTTTCTTTATATGCAATAGAAGGACAGCCTTACGGACAGCTTTTCGGAAGAGATTATGTGTACGATGATGCAGGAAATAAGGTAATTGAAGCCAATGGTAAGTATGCTACATCTGAGCAAAAACCTTTAGGAACTATCATTCCTGATTATACAATGGGCTTGAAGAACTCTTTCAAGTATGGTCCAATGAGCCTTTCTTTCTTATTTGACTTCCAAAAAGGAGGAAAATATTTTGCTAACACTTATATGTTAGGTATGTATACAGGTTCTTTCCAAGAAACTGTTCAGAATGGAATCCGTGATAATGTTAGAAGAGACGGTATTACTCAGCAAAGAGGGGTAATCCTCAATGGAGTGGTAAGAGGAACAGGGCAACCTAACCAAAAGATTATTTCTCCTAAAACTTTTGGGGAACTATTCTACAAAGGGGTAGATGCACAGAATATTTTTGATGCTACTTACTTAAAACTTAGAAATGTAACCCTTACCTATGAGGTACCTCTTCCAGAGAAAAAACACATCAAAGGTTTGAATATATCTTTATTCGGAAACAACCTTTGGACTACAGGACTTTCTTGGGATGGTATGGATCCTGAAATCGCCGCTTCTAATAAGGGATTGGGAGAAACTTCCCTACCTTCTACTAGAACATTCGGAATGAGTCTAGGATTGAAATTATAATAATAAATTAAAACAGACAACAAATGAAAAATATATTTTTGACGTTCTTGACAGGAGCTTCTCTATTCCTTACCAGTTGTGAGAAAGACTTTGAAGAGATAAATACGAATCCTAACAAGCCAAAAACATCCCTCTCCTACGCATTGTTCAATGGAGGTAACAAATGGTTTATGGATTATACCAGATACTATACAACTTCTGGGAAGCTGATTCGTTCTTGGATGCAATATACAGCTCAGGATACTTATACAAAGGAAAGTCGTTTCTTATATAGTGACTATTCTGGAGACTATATTTGGCGTTTTGCCTATCAAGTAGCTGGGCAGTATAAGGAAATTATAGAACTTAATACAGATCCTAAAACACAGGCAAAAACAGCTACTTACGGTAATAATGATAACCAGATAGCTGCCGCTCGTATTATGATGGGCTATGTAATGAGTATGCTAACAGAAACCTTTGGAGATATTCCTTATTACTCTTGGCACGGAAAGGATAATCCTAAGTTCCAAGCCTTACAGCTTGATAAATACATCTCTCCTGAGTATGCCTCTCAAGAAGATATCTATGCAGATATGCTTGCAGACCTCAAGGAAGCTGTAGAGCAAATCAGAACAACCGACCCTACTACAGGAAGAGCTATTACCAACGTATTCACTGCAGGAGATGTAATCTTCGGAACACCTCAAAAGATGAGAAAATTTGGGAATTCCTTACGCTTACGTATCGCAATTCACCTTTCTGACGTGGAAGATAATAATCTAAAGCAACTAGCGATAAACACTATTCGAGAAATTGTAAATAATCCTACAGTTTACCCTGTAATGGAGTCCAATGCCGATACGGTAGAACTGATGTATGAAAACAATGATACCAATCCTTCTCCTATCTACAAAAATTATTTCGTAAATAGAAGAACAGATTATTCTCCAGCCAATACTTTCGTAGATATCCTAAAAGGAACCAGAGGTAGCTTCGGTCAGGACCCTCGTTTGCAAAAATACTTTGCTCCTATAGGACATACTAAGTATCAGGTAAGAGCAGGAAACTATCGTGAGGAATCTGATATTAATAAGTACAAAGGAATGACCTATGGAATAGATGAGGAATATAGTGACTCTCAGTTTGATTCCGAAAAAGGAGTTTCTCTTTTCAGTAAGAAAATTCTCTCAGCTGATTATGCAGAAGTGCTTATGGAGTATTCTGAAGTATGTTTCTTACTCTCTGAAGCAAAGTATATAGTGAATGGAACTTGGGATCAGACCTCATATGAAAAGGGAATCAGAGCTTCTATGGAAAAATGGGGCGTTTCCTCCTCAGATATAAGCGCTTACCTCACTCGTATTGCTTCAGCAGGACTTCAGGCGAACCAAGAGAATGTAATTACTCAGAAGTATATTGCCCTATATATGAATCCTAATGAAGCTTGGACAGAATATCGCCGTACAGGATATCCTAATATGCTTATTAAGCACGGAGAAACAGTGCCTTTGAACAAAAATATCGGAGGAATGACCTCTTATGTATTTACTTCTTTAGTAGCCGAGCTTACCGATATCCCTGCAAGACTTCAGTATTCTACAGAAAACAAAAATATCAACTTCTATAATTATAGAAAAGCCCTTGAAGCGATGGGAATGAGTGAGGATTCTATGGCTAAGAAACTTATTTTTGCAAAACGATAATAAAATAAATCAGTCTTAAAATTAATTTTGAATAAAAAATGAAAAATATCAAAACACTTTTTGCAATAGCTATAGCCACAGTAGCACTTTCTTCTTGCAATAAGGAAAGTTCATTTGATTACACTATTCCTCCTACTGTACAAGATGCAGGGAAAGTGACCTTACAGTTTGAGAACTATGTAGGGAATGAAGCATTACAGCTTAACCACGCATATACTTCCAATGGTCAGTCTATTTCATTCTCTGAAGTAAAATATGTCATTACTAATATTACAATGATTAAGGAGAATGGAGACCAAGTGGTCTATAATTGGGACAACCTTAATAAGGCAGGTTATATCATTGACCAAGCCGAAGAAGCCTCCCGTACTTTTGTGCTAGATACAATGGCGGCAGCTAAGTACAAATCTATTAGGTTTGGATTAGGCGTTAAGAAGGATTTAAACAGCCTTACTACTGCACAGCGAAAATCAGCTGATTTCTATACTCGTACGCAAACAAAAGGAATGCAATGGTCTTGGGCAGATGGTTTCCAATTTGCGAAGTTCGCAGGAACTTACGGAACCAATAATGATGAGCTTTCTATCCTTATAGGAAGTGGTAAGAAAGGCAAAAAGCTTAAAACTAGCTGGAATAGTAATGAGGATAGAGATGCTTTCCGTTATGTTACTCTTGACTTACCTACTCGCCCTACTCTAGCCAAGGACGGTACTCTTAAGATTGTTATCAAAGCCGATTTGGATAAGATCCTTAACGGAGAGAATCGAGTAACCCTTAGTGAAAAAATCCCTGCTGACCAGGATAACTTGGATAAGATGTTCCCTATTGTTAATAACATAGGAGGTCGCCAGGATGTTAATGGAAAAGCTATAATTGTAAAGAAAGTAGGTAGTACAACCGAGAATCTGGAAGGGCTTGTTAGCTCTCCAGCCAATAAAACAGGAATGTTCTCTGTTCTTAATGTGCAGTAAAAATTTCTATTCTTATGATAGAGAGGCTGTTCCTTGTGGAATAGCCTCTCTTTATCTAGAACATTTAATATTTTTAGATTTCTGGTAAAAAATAAATAAATTTTTTGTGGAATATTCTCAGAATAATTGTATCTTTGCCTCTTGAAATGACACTTCTTAATACCAATGAATTCAACCCTTTTCTATTCAAAAATACTTCTTTTTGGAGAGTATGGAATTATCAAAGATTCTAAAGGATTAGCCATCCCATATAACTCCTATAATGGGACTCTCAAGAAAAAACCTGTAACCTCATTACTTCCTTCTGAACAGGATTCCAATGCTTCTTTAGCTAGATATGTACTATACTTGAGAGAGATATCCCAAACACAAGACCCTTTAGTTCGGTTTGATATAGAACGCTTAGTACAGGACATACAAGAGGGAATGTTTTTTGATAGTAGTATTCCTCAGGGCTATGGAGTAGGAAGTAGTGGCGCCTTGGTAGCGGCAATCTATGATACTTATGCGTTGGACAAGATAGAGACTTCTCAGGCTCTTACCAGAGAACTTCTCCTGAAGCTTAAGGAGATATTTGCTCTAATGGAATCATTCTTTCACGGGAAATCCTCAGGGTTAGATCCACTCAATAGCTATCTGAGTATCCCTATACTGATTAATTCAACCAATCGAATAGAAACAACAGGTATTCCGACGCCTTTTGAAGAGGGCAAAGGAGCGGTTTTCCTTCTGGATAGTGGTATGATAGGCGAGACGGCTCCTATGGTGGAAATTTTTATGGAAAAAATGAAGAATGAAGGATTCCGTAAGATGCTTAAGAACCAATTTGCTAAATATACAGATGCTTGTATAGATAATTTCTTGCAAGGAAACTTTAAACTATTGATAACCAATGTAAAGAAACTCTCAAGGGTAGCCTTAAGTCATTTTAAGCCAATGATACCCAAGCAGTTTCACGCTCTTTGGCAACAAGGAATTGATACAGGGGATTATTATCTAAAGCTTTGTGGTTCAGGGGGCGGAGGATATATATTGGGCTTTACTCCTGATTATCAGCGTGCTAAAAAAGCTCTAGAAGGACATAAGTTAGAACTAGTATATCGTTTCTAATCCTATGGAGAAGCTAACTTCAGAACAATTAGGTCGTCTTACAGTGGAAGACTTCAAGAAAACCTCAAAAATTCCACTTTCTTTAATCTTGGATAATGTAAGAAGTCTTAATAATATAGGTTCAATTTTTAGGTCGGCAGATGCTTTCCTGATAGAGAAAATATACCTCTGTGGGATTACGGCTTGCCCTCCTCATAAGGAAATTCACAAAACCGCTTTAGGGGCAACAGAAAGTGTCTGTTGGGAGTATGTAAAGGATATTTTTGAATTGTTAGAACGATTGCAACAAACCCATACAGAAATCATTGCTTTAGAGCAAGTTACGGGAGCTACTTTGTTACAGGATTTCTTTCCTGAAAAAGGGAAGCAATATGCGCTTATTCTAGGAAATGAAGTAGATGGGGTACAACAAGAGGTCGTTTCCTTATGTCATAAAGCTATTGAAATTCCTCAGTTTGGTACTAAGCATTCCCTTAATATTGCTGTGAGTGCGGGGATTGCCCTTTGGGATATAAGTGCAAAGCTCAGGAGCTTATAGGCTTTCTTATTTTAGTTCTTGGACAGATTTTATAGTGGCTTTCTCGGAACAATTCTCTACAATAATCTCAAGGGTTACTCCTTGACTATTTTTCCCTTCAATAACATATGAACGACATTTGCTATGGGTGTCGCTACGTTTGAAATCTACTTCTCCATCCTTGAAGATAGGGGAAAAGTCTTCTACTTTATATCCTTGAATTTCAGGAGATAGTTCTATAGGTTTATTACGTAAGTCCTTAAGTACTCTACAGTTAGGAAGATAACAGAATTCCACACCCTTCTTCTGGAAAAAGAAAAAAGTAATAACAGCTCCTATAGAAAGACCTATAAGGAATAAGCCTAATTTTCTCAGTAAGTTCATAATATATTATTCAATGTGCTGTATGATAGAGAGTTCTCGTGTAGTATCATTAAGAGTACTAAGGGAGATAACAGTATAATGTTCAGGAAGTAAGGAGGGAATACGCTCAGCCCATTCTACAAAGCACCAATGGGCTTCTTCCCAATATTCCTCAATGCCAAAATCTAAAGCTTCTTGTTCTTCTTCAATACGATAAAGGTCAAAATGAAAGAGCTTTCTACCAAGAGCATCCCTATATTCATTAACTAAGGAAAAAGTAGGGCTTGTGATAGGATCTTTTACTCCCAATTCTTGGCAAATAGCCCTGATAAGAGTGGTTTTCCCCGCTCCCATCTCCCCTTGAAAGAGAATCACAGGGGCTGAGAGGGGGAATACATCTCTTATAAGTTCTTGAGCTACATTTTCTATTTGAGAAAGTGTATATTGCATATTTTTTATAGATAAGCTCCTCCGAAACGAACTCCAAAGAAGAAATTCAGCTCTTTTGCACTCTTGTTAGTAAGGAGGTTACTTAGGATACTATGAGACCCGAAAGTAAGGGGACCTACTCGGAAAGCGGGACCTACAGTAAGAGCACTTACACTATTATAGCTAATAGGAAGATAAACACCAAATGTATAGTTTTCCCAACGAGGAGTAAGGGTAATATCATTAGCATAACGTGCATTATATTCATTTTTGCTAACCACATTCAATTGGGTAGAGAGGTTAAGATAAACCCCTTCTGTAAAACGATAATCAGCATTGATATTCAAAGTGGTAGGTAGGGAAGAATTGAATTTTTCACCTTCTAGGTTTGTTTTGAGTCCAGAAGAAAGTCTGTCAAGGCTTTCTTGCATATTTTTAAGGTTGATATCTTGGTTTATGAGTCGGTAAGTGAAAGATTCTTTGTTGGTTGTATAGCTAAGGCGTCCTAAATCCAGTAAGGAAACACCTACTTTGAAATTATAAGGAATATGTCCATCACAGTTAGGGCAGCCATCTTCACTATACTCATAGATGAAACCTAGGTCAAGTCCTACGGTTGAGGCTTCTCCATTAAGGAAATCACCTACATTAGGATTGTTAATCACACTAAGTCCTCCACTTCTTACTTCTGCGGAGCCATTACCTACGTGAAGGATATAGTCTCCGTTTTGTTCTCTAAGGGTAACATTATTGCTATTGATACCATTGAATCCCATTCTGAAACTTCCAGCACCACGAACGTACTTAAGGGTAGCTCCTACACGGAACAGGTTATAACCATCATTATATACAGTATATCCCCAAGTAGCTCCTACTTCCCAGAAAGCATTTACAAGTAGGTTCATATCATTAATTCCCTGTACGTTGTAGTAATTTAGGGGATTGCGAGAGAGTTCTACAGTTCCTGCTTTTAGGAAAGCCTGAAGGAACTTAGCATCTATATTATCTATATTTGATATTGCTCGCATACGAGTTGTAAGTCCTACAGCGTGTTTTTTATTCACACGGAAGAGGAAAGAGGGACCTAGTACATCAGCTCCTATTCTAGCATTGATAACTTCAGAACTTTCAAGCCCTTTGGTGAATTCACTGAAAGATTTTTCCAAGTCAGTGGAGAATCCCATTGCATTATTTCCAATAGAAGCATCTACAGAAAAGAGGTTGGCATCCCACGGACGAGCTCCTAATACATTGGCAGGATTGGAAATGGTGGTGAAAGTACCTCCATACACACTTGTCCTAAGCCCAGAGAAAGACTGCTGTGCCATCCCTTGAAGACTAGCAAAAGCAAGTAAAGAAAGAACAATTTTTTTCATTGGTGTAATCTCTATTGTTTGATGAGGCAAAAGTATTTAAAAAAAATCAGATTAAAAAATTCTATTCTAATTTTTTTGCGACTTTAACAAAATTTGATTTAATCTAAAATCATTTCAAAAAATATATTTTTTAGATTAATTTTGTTATCTTTGCCTCTCCAAACTTAGGAATTCTCAATAAAAG
>CAJPPS010000057.1 GCA_905372595.1 uncultured Capnocytophaga sp.
GAGGTCACGAGTTCAAATCTCGTCATTGGCTCTCTTATAGTATAATTATTATAAGTAACATTATATTGATTTTCTATTATAACTAAGATTAAATTATTTAAACATGGCAAAAGAAAATTTTGACCGTTCCAAACCCCACTTGAATATTGGTACTATTGGACACGTTGACCACGGTAAAACAACATTAACTGCTGCTATTACCAAAGTATTGGCTGATGCAGGTCTCTCTGAAGCGAGAAGTTTTGACTCTATTGACAACGCTCCTGAAGAAAAAGAGCGTGGTATTACCATTAATACTTCACACGTTGAATATCAAACAGCTAACCGTCACTACGCACACGTTGACTGTCCTGGTCACGCCGACTACGTAAAGAACATGGTTACTGGTGCGGCTCAGATGGATGGAGCTATCCTTGTAGTTGCTGCTACAGATGGTCCTATGCCTCAAACTCGTGAACACATCCTTCTTGGTCGTCAGGTAGGTATTCCTCGTATCGTTGTTTTCCTTAACAAAGTGGATATGGTGGATGACCCTGAGCTTTTAGAGCTTGTAGAAATGGAAGTACGTGAACTACTTTCTTTCTATGAATATGATGGTGATAATGGTCCTGTAATCCAAGGTTCTGCTCTTGGTGCTCTTAATGGTGAACCTAAATGGGTAGATACTGTAATGCAACTTATGGATGCAGTAGATAACTGGATCGAACTTCCTCCACGTGATATTGATAAACCATTCTTGATGCCTATCGAGGATGTATTCACTATCACTGGTCGTGGTACTGTAGCTACTGGACGTATCGAAACTGGTATTGCTAACACTGGTGATCCTGTTGAAATTATCGGTATGGGAGCTGATAAACTTACTTCTACTATCACTGGGGTAGAAATGTTCAAGAAAATCCTTGATCGTGGTGAAGCTGGTGATAACGTAGGTCTATTGCTTCGTGGTATCGACAAAAAAGATATCCGTCGTGGTATGGTAATCTGCAAACCAGGTTCTGTAAAACCACACGCTAAATTCAAAGCTGAGGTGTATATCTTGAAGAAAGAAGAAGGTGGACGTCACACTCCATTCCACAATAACTACCGTCCTCAGTTCTACGTACGTACAACTGACGTTACAGGAACTATCAACCTTCCTGAAGGAGTAGATATGGTAATGCCTGGTGATAACCTTACCATCACTGTAGAACTTCTTCAACCAATCGCTCTTAACGTAGGTCTTCGTTTCGCAATCCGTGAAGGAGGTCGTACAGTAGGTGCTGGACAGGTAACTGAAATTATAGACTAAGAATTCTATTTTTCATAAGATTAATTTTTTTGAAAAAGGGTTTTGGCAACAAAACTCTTTTTATACGGGTGTAGTTCAAGGGTAGAATAGCGGTCTCCAAAACCGTTGATGGGGGTTCGAATCCCTCCACCCGTGCCATAATAGTTTCTACGAACTTTATAAACCAAAAGTAATGATCAACTATATCAAAGAATCATACACTGAATTAACAGAAAATGTTACTTGGACTTCCTTCAGCGAAGCACAACGCTTGTTGTGGGTGGTTACTATTTTCTCTATAGTATTCTCTCTATTTATTGCAGGAGTTGATTTTCTTTTTGAATCTTTCATAGCAAAGATATTTAAAATATTCTAAATGGCAGTTCTTGAAAAAAAATGGTATGTAGTACGCGCCGTAAGCGGACAAGAAAATAAGGTCAAAAATTATATAGAGACCGAAATTAGTCGCTTAGGGTATGCTGACTATGTGGAGCAGGTACTCGTCCCTACTGAGAAAGTGCCTCAGATGCGTAATGGAAAGAAAATTAATGTAGAAAGAGTATTCTTCCCTGGCTATGTAATGATTAAGGCTGACCTCTCTGGAGAAGTCTCTCACATTATCAAAGGTATTTCTGGAGTTATAGGTTTTTTAGGAGAAACTAAAGGAGGTACTCCCACTCCTATCCGTAAGTCAGAGGTTAATAGGATGCTAGGTATTGTAGATGAGTTACAAGAAAAGGTAGAAACAGTTCTTATTCCTTATGAGATAGGAGAATCTATAAAAGTTATTGATGGACCTTTCAATGGCTTTGTAGGAAATGTGGAAAAAGTAAATGAGGAAAAACGCAAACTGGAAGTAATCGTTAAGATTTTTGGAAGAAAAACGCCTCTTGAACTAAGTTACACACAAGTAGAAAAAGTATAATTTACGTCCTTACCTCAATAGTAAGGACATTATTCATAAATTTAAAGTTGAACAATGGCAAAAGAATTACACAAAGTAGTTAAGCTACGAGTTAAGGGAGGTGCTGCGAATCCTTCGCCACCGGTTGGACCTGCCTTGGGGGCTGCTGGAGTTAACATTATGGAGTTCTGTAAGCAATTTAATGCTCGTACACAGGACAAGCCTGGTAAAGTATTACCTGTTGTTATCTCTGTATACAAAGACAAATCTTTTGATTTTGTTGTAAAGACCCCACCTGCGGCAGTTCAACTCTTAGAAGCAGCTAAAGTAAAAGGGGGCTCTGGAGAGCCTAACCGTAAGAAGGTAGCCAATATCACTTGGGATCAGGTGAAAGCTATCGCTGAGGACAAAATGCAAGATCTTAATGCTTTCACTATTGAGAAAGCTATGAGTATGGTAGCAGGTACTGCTCGCTCTATGGGTATTGCAATTACTGGAGATAAACCTTTTTAATTGATTGATTATGGCAAAACTGACAAAGAAATACAAAGAGGCTTTATCTAAAATAGAAGCTGATAAACTATATAATCTTACAGAAGCTAGTAAGAAAGTAAAAGAAATCTCTTTTACCAAATTTGACGCTTCTGTTGATATAGCCGTAAGGTTAGGAGTTGATCCTCGTAAAGCAAACCAAATGGTTCGTGGTGTGGTAACACTTCCTCACGGAACAGGAAAAGATGTACGTGTACTTGCTCTTGTTACTCCAGATAAGGAGGCTGAAGCAAAAGCAGCTGGAGCTGATCACGTAGGTTTGGATGACTATCTACAAAAAATCAAAGATGGCTGGACAGATGTAGATGTGATTGTTACTATGCCTGCTGTAATGGGTAAATTAGGACCTCTTGGACGCGTTCTTGGACCTCGAGGGCTTATGCCTAACCCTAAAACAGGAACCGTTACAATGGAAATTGGGAAAGCTGTTCAAGAAGTAAAAGCGGGTAAAATTGATTTCCGTGTAGATAAAACAGGGATTGTTCACGCTTCTATTGGAAAAGTTTCTTTCTCAGCTGAGAAATTGGTAGAAAATGCTAATGAACTTATCCAAACACTAATCAAGCTAAAACCATCTACTGCTAAGGGTACTTATATTAAGTCTATTTACTTATCTAGCACTATGAGTCCGAGTGTGGCCATAGATACAAAAGCAGTCTAACACGTAGTTAAAAGGAAAAATTATGACAAAAGAAGAAAAATCAGTAGTAATAAAGGATTTAACCGCACAGTTAGCAGCTAATCACGTCATTTATTTGGCAGACCTCACAGGGCTTGATGCAAAGACAACTTCAGACCTTCGCCGTGCTTGCTTCAAAGCTGGAATTAAGCTTTCCGTAGTTAAGAATACGCTTTTGGCAAAAGCTATGGAGGCTTCTGATAAAAACTTTGGAGACCTTCCTTCTACTCTTAAGGGAAATACCTCTCTTATGTTTGCTGAAGTAGGAAATGCACCTGCTAAACTTATTCAAAATTTTAGAAAAAAATCCGACAAACCTATCCTTAAAGGAGCTTATATAGAAGAAGCTGTATTTATTGGTGATAATCAATTAGATACCCTTTCTGCTATCAAGTCCAGAGAGGAACTTATTGGAGATATTGTGGCTCTTCTACAATCGCCTGCTAAGAATGTTATTTCTGCTCTTAAATCAGGAGGTGGAAAGATTGCAGGAATTGTTAAGACCCTCTCAGAACGTTAATAGAACACACATTATTATTTTATAAACCATTAAAAACGATAGAAATGGCAGATTTAAAAAATTTCGCAGAACAATTAGTAAATTTAACTGTTAAGGAAGTAAACGAGCTTGCTCAAATCCTTAAAGATGAGTATGGTATAGAGCCTGCTGCTGCTGCAGTTGCAGTTGCTGCTGGTCCTGCAGCTGGAGCTGGAGAAGCTGCTGCTGAGAAAACAGAATTCGATGTATTCCTTAAAAATGCAGGTGCTAACAAACTAGCTGTTGTTAAACTTGTAAAAGAACTTACAGGACAAGGCTTAAAAGAAGCTAAAGAATTAGTAGATGGTGCTCCTTCTAAAATAAAAGAAGGTGTTTCTAAAGATGATGCTGAAAGCCTTAAGAAAGCACTAGAAGAAGCTGGAGCTGAAGTAGAATTAAAATAATTTCACCCTGCTTTGAATCATAATAAAGTCTTTCCTTCCTCTGAGGGAAAGACTTTCATTTTTACCTTTGTTTATGAAGATAGAAGTACTAAAATCCAAGATCCACCGAGTATCTGTTACAGGTGCTGATCTAGACTATATAGGAAGTATTACCATTGATGAAGCGCTCCTAGAAGCTGCCAACCTTATCCAAGGAGAAAAAGTTTCGGTTGTGAATGTTAATAATGGGGAACGATTCGAAACTTATATTATCCCTGGCGCACGTAATACAGGAATTATCACCCTCAATGGACCTGCTGCCCGCAAGGTACAAAAAGGAGATATTGTTATTATCATATCATATGCCCTTATGGACTTTGAAGAGGCGAAGAACTTCCAACCAAGTGTTATCTTTCCTGACGAAAGAACAAATTTACTTCTTAAAAAATCATAGAAATTACATTTTTTTAAGAAAAACCCTATTTTTTTCTAAATAAAAAGAGAATTTATTTTTTTAATCAGTTTTTTTTATTACATTTGCCCCTAAATATTTAAAATCATATTATATGAGTTTATTCGGAAAAATCTTCCAATCAGTAACTGAGGAAGTAAATCTTAATGAGCAAGAATCCTTCGCAGGGATTGCTCTTGCTATGGCTGGAGCTGATGGTAATGTAGGTCGTGGAGAATGGGACGAAATCGTAAATTATATGAATCGTCTTCGTATCTATGATAGCTATTCAAGCTCTGCTTTTGACAAACTTTTTGACAAGCTCTTCCGTATTCTTAAAAAAGAAGGTCCTGGAAGCCTTGTAGAAAAATCTGTTAAAGGTCTTCCTTCTGAACTTCGCTTAACTGCTTTTGCTTGTGCTGTAGATATCGCTACTTCTGACGGAGTACTTGAAGAAGAAGAAAAAGATATGATCAACCAATTAGCAGAATTACTTACTGTACCTGAAAAAACCGCAATTTCTATTATTGAAGTAATGCTTATAAAGAATAAGGTATAATGTAGTTTTATCCTAAAAGAATAATGAGACTTCCTTGAGGAGGTCTCATTGTCTTTTTAAAGTATTTTTATTCCAATATTTCTCCCAAATGGTTAAATACATCATCCATCAGTATATGTTCCTCTATTATATTTCCTGAAAGTTCTTTTTTGTTCTCTTGTAGGCGAATAATTTTCTCCTCAAGGGTATCCTTAGCTACAAATCTGATTACATTTACTTTATGTTGTTGTCCCAATCGGTGTGCCCGTGCAATGGCTTGCCGTTCTGAGAAAGGATTCCACCAAGGATCCAATAAGAGTACATAAGAAGCTGCTGTAAGATTTAACCCCACCTCCCCTGCCTTAAGAGAGATAAAGAAAAAAGAGACTTTGGAATCATTCTGAAAAGCCTCCACTTGTAGTTTCCTTTGCTCCAGTGAAACACTTCCTGTAAGCGTCGCATAGGCCATATGATGGGCTTGACACCATTCCTGATAGATTTCCAAGTGGGATACAAAACTACTAAAAATAAGAGCCTTCTGAGAGGAATTACTTATCTGTTCCAAATAACTAATCACCTCTTGATATTTTCCAGAAGGAATATCACTCTCCTTATCCAATAACTTCGGGTGATTACTCAGTTGCCTTAGCTTTGTAAGCATATTAAGAGTACTTATTTGCACATTTTCCTCTGTAAGTAATAGTTGGTTCCTTACTTTGGATTTCTCGCTTTCATACCACTTTCTTTGGGCTTGAGAGAGCTCGCAATAGGCAATTTGTTCCTCCATCTCAGGCAAGTCATCGAGCACTTGTTCTTTAGTCCTCCTCAGGAGAAAGGGACTAATAATTGTCTTGAGCTCTGCTAAGGCTACTGGATTCTTTTTCTTTTCTATCTCTGTTTTAAAATATTTATTAAATTGGGCAAAGGTTCCCAGTATATTAGGATTAATGAACTGCATCTGTGACCACAGGTCTGTTAGTGAATTTTCGATAGGAGTTCCACTTAAAGAAATTCTATGAGAAGACTGTAAACTATTAATCACTTTAAAGATTTGAGAATCCTTATTTTTTATTCGCTGACTTTCATCTAAGATAATATATCTAAACTCATATTTTTCAAAAATTTTAGCATCCCGAATCACGATAGGATAGCTTGTAAAAACAATATCATAGTTCAGAAGCCTTTTGGCTTTTACTTTTCTATCATTCCCTACATATTGAGTACATTTGAGTTGAGGAGCAAATCGCTTGGCTTCATCATACCAATTAAATACCAGAGAAGAGGGAAGAATTACCAGTACCTTAAGAGCTTCTTTTTGTTTCTGTCCTATCTGGAAGAGATCTTCTGGGTATTCTATGTTTTTTTCAGGTAATTTATCGTGAATATCCACTAATAATGCGAGAGTCTGCAAGGTTTTTCCCAAGCCCATATCATCTGCTAAGCAAGCTCCCATTCCATTATAATAATGTTCTAAAAGCCACTTGACTCCTTCCCTCTGGTAGGGGCGGAGCGTTGCTTTGAGGTTTGGAGAAGGACTATAGTCTATCTTTTGCGAAAGGTGTTGAGGCTTTACTTCTGGTAAATCTTCTAATAAAGCATAATTATTCTTAGGAAGGCGCAATTTTTCCCCTTCTATTTTTCCAAATTTGGCTATTTTTTCATACTTACTAAACCATTCCTTGGGAATAATAAAGATATTTCCTTTAGAAGAAATATAGATAGGGTTATTTTCCTTGATATTTTTAACCAAAGAAGAAAAATGAAAGCGATTTTCCCCTTGTTGCACCCATATATTAATATCAAACCAATCATTTTCCATCTTAGTCTCCTCAAACAAAAGTTCAAAAGGCTCCATCTCAATGCTCTTCCCTCCTATTTCAAGAGATTCTATAATAAATCCTTTCGAAAGTAGTTCTTCTTTATGAAGCAACAGCTGAAAATAAGTAGCAAAAGGATAAGTATCTTCTACAGAGAAATTTCCTCCTTCATTTATAAAACCCATTTCTTCCAGCATATGGTAGTTCTTTAGTTCTTCTAAATGATTTCTTTTATAGTTATATATCCTTATCTGTTCATTAGGAAGTATTTCTAGGCTTGAATGCGATTTTTTAGACTGATTACTATAAAAAATATAGCCCCCATAGTCAAATTCTATGTATATTTTGTATCGATTTGTGAAAACATCGTGTAAAAACTTTATTTTTGAAGAAATTATCACTGACTTCTGTATCATATCGAATCCAATGGTACTGATCTCCGCTTTTTTGAGTACTTCTTTTAGGAATTTGTTGAAATATTCAGGAATTAACTTCTCTGGAATAAAGACTTCTGTTTTATCCAGAAAAGGCTTGATGTGTAGTGCATTTATATCCTTTAGTTTCATTAGGTTTTTATCAATCACCACCCAAGACCTTAGATTATTCAAGAGCTCTATTTTGTGTTCAGAAGGAATAATTGGTTGCCCTTGGTCATATAGGGACAAACGATAATGGATGCCATTAGTTCCTTTTTCAAACTCAAGGAAAGGAACTAGTTCCTTTTTTGTAGATTTTATATGATATTTTTCTAATATTTCCTGCCTATTAACATAGTTCAAAGACAGATAGAAGTCATTTTCAATTATAATTTCTATAAGTTTTGCTGTTTTTTCTTCTATTTGTTGCTGAATATATCTTTTTTTGTCCCTATTTTTGTAGATATCTTCTATTAGACTCCCTTTAGGGATATATTTTTCTATTAGGATAGGTATCTGCAGATGATTCACAAGCTTCAGAGCTTCTTTTTGGGCTTCACTAAGAGGAATGGCTATACTACGGAGCACTTCCTCAGAGGCTTTTCTGAGCATATACCAATGAGTATTTCTATTCTCTGCAATATAAGCTATAGGAAGAAATAATTGAAAATCAGGATTAAAGGAGAAGTCAAAAAAGATTAGATACATAGAAATAGACTCAAAAAGAAGAAAATAAAAAAAGCCTTCCAAAGGAAAGCCTTTCATTGGTTTAAATAAACCTGTGTAAAACCAAATATTACACAAA
>CAJPPS010000058.1 GCA_905372595.1 uncultured Capnocytophaga sp.
GCCTTTTTGTTGAAAATTATTTTCTATTTGTTAAAAATCTGTCTTCATATCTTTCTATTTATCTTTCTAATTCATTAGAACACAATCTTTTAATTAATATTCTTACTTTCTCTCTTTTTCTTAAAAATAAAGTATTATAAACCACTCTATTTCTCTTAATGATAAGGTTATAGAAAAATAGCTTGTACTTTTGCTCAAAAATTACTATTAAGGCTAAAAATGTTGCCCATTCCAATCATAGAGACTCAGGAAGTTCCTATTTTATATCCTGAGGGGATTAGGCTTTATCTCAAGCGAGAAGATAGAACTCATCCTCATATTTCAGGAAATAAGTATAGGAAATTAAAATACAACTTGGCAGAAGCTCTTAAAGAAGGTTACCAACGCTTAGTTACCTTTGGAGGAGCCTATTCTAACCACATTGCCGCTACAGCATATGCAGGTAAGGTAATGGGAATGGAGACTATTGGAGTCATTCGTGGAGATGAATTAGCTCTTTGTTTGGAAGAAAACCCAACCTTACATTTTGCTAAAGAATGTGGAATGCAGTTCCATTTCATAACACGAGAAAAATACAGAGAAAAACATACTTTAGCGTTCCGAGAAGAGCTCAGAAATCTTCTAGGTGCTCATTATTATGTACCCGAAGGTGGAACAAATGCCCTAGCAATAAAAGGAACAAAGGAAATCCTAACTCCTGAAGACCAAAAGTATGATTTTATCACCACAGCGGTAGGAACTGGAGGAACCATTGCAGGACTGATTCAGAGTGCTGGAAGTCATCAGAAAGTTTTAGGTTTCCCTGCTCTCAAAGGTGTTTTCTTAGAAGAAGAAATTAGAAAATGGGTGCCTGATAATCAGATTTATTGGAAACTTATTCACGATTATAACCTAGGAGGATATGCAAAGGTCAATGATGAATTTATTACTTTCCTCAATGATTTCTTTACACAAACAAATATTCCTCTAGACCCCGTCTATACAGGGAAAATGATTTATGGAATTACAGACCTAATTTACAAAGGTTATTTTCCTAAGAATAGTTCTATTTTGGCTATTCACACAGGAGGATTACAAGGAATCTATGGAATGAATCAAAAACTTAAAAATAAAGGAAAACAAATACTTGATTATGAACAAAAAATTACTTAGCCTTTTGTGCTTATTCTTTTTGGTAAGCTGTCAAGCACCTCAAAAACGTGTTTCCTCTTCACGGAAACCTATCACACCTCGTCCTCTGGATAAAGTACTAACAGAGAAGCATACGCAAACTTTTATTAACAAAGAAGTTCCCGAGACCACAGAAGAGCTCGAAGCTACTTCGGCAGTAAAGGTAACTCCTGCGGTAATTCGTGAGTACATTGCCACCTATAAGGATATTGCAATGGTAGAGATGCAACGGTACAATATCCCTGCTAGTATTACTCTTGCCCAAGCTATCCTTGAGAGTGGTTCTGGACAAGGAAGACTTGCGCGTCATGCCCGTAATCATTTTGGTATCAAGTGCCATTATGGATGGGAAGGAGGGACTATCTTCCACGATGATGACGCCATAGGAGAATGTTTCCGGAAGTATGAGCACGCAGAAGCATCTTTTGAGGATCATTCTCAATTCCTTGTAAACCGTTCTCGTTATGCCTCATTATTTCAGCTCAAGCAAGGAGATTACAAAGGATGGGCTCACGGACTCAAAAAAGCTGGATATGCTACAGATCCTTCTTATGCTCAGAAGCTAATTAGTCTAATTCATAAATATGAGCTTCATCAATATGATGAGCAAGTATTAGGATACGCTTTCAAGGAAGAGAAGCCTCTCTCCCCTATTCCTAATACCCCTCCTGTAGTGGTAAGCCAAAAGAAACAGCCCACAAAAGTTATTTCTACCAAAACAAATGGTAATAATACCCAAGAAAAGGCTGTTCCTGCAAAGGCTCCCATAGTAGCTAATACCAATAAAAAGGAAACTCTTTCTGTTAAGAAAGATAGTACAACCATAGCTCCTAAGAAGGATAGTACAACCATTGCCCCTAAGAAAGATAGTACTTCTGTAGTTCCTAAGAGTGATAAGCAACAAATAGTAAAAACTACTCCCTCAGAAGATACTTCTTCCAAAGAGCCAATCAATATGGAGAAAATTAAGATGTATATTGTAGAAAAAGGAGATACTCTCTATGGTATCTCAAGGAGAACAGGAATCAGTGTAACTCAACTAATGAGCTTAAATAAAATGGACAATGCTAACCTAAGCCTAGGACAAATTCTTGTTATCCGTGAATAATATCACCTATAAATAGTTATATTTCAGTAGTATGTGGAGAAATCTTACTTTTATTCAAAAATTTTTTTTCATAATCAATCTGGGAGTAGGCTTAACTTTGCTTTTTGCTTACCTACTCCCTTTTATTCCTCCTAAGTATTTTGAATATGCTACCTTGAGTGTTTTTACTCCACTATTACTGATTATTAATATATTTTTTATCTTTTTATGGATATTGCTACGAAAATGGAACTTTATTTTTTCTTCAGTTCTATTTTTAGTAGGATTACCTTTTATTCATCGGTTTATACAATTCTCTGGGGGAACTCCAGAGCAAGGACAGCTGAGCTTAATGAGCTTTAATGTCCGATTAATGAATCATTATCAATGGAGTAAGGATACAACTCTTCGTGAAAAAATTATTGATTTTCTCAAGGAAGAACATCCTCATATTGTTGCTTTACAGGAATTCTATAAGAAAGAAAGTGAAAGCTTCCCTTTTTATAAATATAAAAAATTTATCTACAAAAATAATACCGATAAAATAGGACAGGCTATCCTTAGTGATTACCCTATTATAGGAAGCGGTTCCTTGGATTTTCCTCATACAGGTAATAATGGTATCTTTGCTGATATTATTGTAGGACGTGATACTCTGCGTCTTTATAGCCTACATTTTGAATCATTTCATATTGATGATACCGAATTTACTCAGGAAAATTCTCGCAAAATACTCCTGAGCTTACATAAACGATTTGCTATCCAACAGTCTCAGGTAGAACTTTTCAGTAAGCACGCTTCTGGTTGTCCCTATCCTATTATTGTATGTGGGGATTTTAACAACACTGCCTTCTCTTATCTTTATCAGAAAATACAAGATCAAGGGCTTATCGACAGCTTCCAAGAATGTGGTAGTGGATTTGGTAAGACTTATAATTTTCCTTATTTTCCTTTCCGTATTGATTATATTTTTGCAGACCCTTATTTTAAAATTACTTCTCACAAAGTATATAATCATATTAATTACTCTGATCACTTTCCCTTAAAAGCTACTATGGGATTAAGATAATTAAGAATAAAGTTTAGCTCCTTCTAAACAAATCATAAATTCACAGCAAAAAAGTGATATTTACAAATAATATTGTATTTTTGCCAAGAATTTGGAAGTTCTAATAGAATAAAGAAATGACGACAAAGAAAACAAGAGAAAAAGCCACTTTTTTCACCCGTAAAAGGCTTTTAAAATATTTCTGGGGAAGTATTCTGGCAGGAATAGGCTCAGTAATTTTTATCTTCTTTTTAGCTTCATTAGGCGTTTTTGGAGAAATGCCTGATTTTGAGAGTTTGGAAAACCCTGAGACAAACTTAGCTACTGAAATTATCTCAGCAGATGGTAAAGTTCTTGGAAAGTTCTATTTCAATGATAACCGTACAGCAGTTACTTATAAGGAGTTACCTGAACACCTGGTGAATGCTCTTATCGCTACTGAGGATGAGCGTTTTGAAAAGCATTCCGGAATTGATGGGCGCGGAACACTGCGTGCTTTTGTATTCTTGGGTAAGCGTGGAGGTGCCTCTACCATTACTCAACAGCTTGCTAAGCTCCTTTTCCATCGTGAAGGTTCTAAAAAAGTTAGCAAACGTTATGTACAAAAAATAAAAGAATGGATTATTGCCATTCGATTAGAAAGACAATACACTAAGAAGGAAATCCTTACAATGTATTTTAACCAATATGACTTTGGAAATAATGCAGATGGAATCCGTTCTGCTGCTCGTATCTATTTCGGAAAAGAACCTAAAAACCTAAAAATAGAGGAAGGAGCTACTCTTGTGGGAATGTTCAAGAATTCTTCCTTATATAATCCTCGTACGAACCCTCAAGGAGTAACCAACCGTCGTAATGTGGTGCTTGCACAAATGGAAAAAAACCACTACCTAACCACTAAGGAAAAAGATTCTCTACAACAACTCCCTTTGGTGCTAAACTTTAATCCTGAAGGTCATAATGAAGGTATTGCAACTTATTTTAGGGAACATCTACGCTCTTTTATGAAAGATTGGACAGAGAAAAACCCTAAACCTGATGGTTCCAAATACGATATCTATTCTGATGGATTAAAAATATATACAACTATCGATTCTCGATTACAATCTATCGCTGAAGAAGCTGTACAAAAGCATATGAAAAACCTACAAAAGGCTTTTTTCAACGAAAATAATCCCAAAAAGAATAAAAATTTTCCTTTTGTAAATCTTTCTCAAGAAGAAGTGAACCGTATTATGGAACGGGCTATAAAAAATTCTGACCGATGGTATCATCTTAAGCAATTAGGACGTTCTGAAAAGGAAATTCGTGCATCTTTTGAGGAAAAAGTCCCTATACAAGTTTTCTCTTGGAAAGGAACGATAGATACAATTATGACACCTATGGATTCTATTCGTTACTATAAAGCTTTCTTGCGAGCTGCCACTCTTTCTATGGAACCTCAAACGGGGCATATCAAGGCTTGGGTAGGAGGTATTGATTACCGTAATTTTAAGTATGATCAGGTAGCGCAAGGAGCCAGACAAGTGGGTTCTGCATTTAAGCCCTTTGTATATACAGCTGCCATTGACCAATTACATTACACCCCTTGTGATCAACTTCCTGATGTGAAAACTTGTATTGAGGCAAACAAATATGGAAATGGAAAAGAATGGTGCCCCCATAATGCTGATGGCAAGTTCTCTGGTAGAATGATGACCCTTAAGGCTGCACTGGCAAACTCTATCAATTCTATTACCGCAAACCTAATGGATAAGGTAGGACCTGTCCCTGTAGTGAAACTCGTAAAGAAACTAGGTGTTACTGCTGAAATTCCGGAGCTTCCTTCGATCGCTTTAGGCTCTGCTGATATCTCCTTACTAGAAATGGTGGGTGCTTATGGTGTATTTGCTAATGATGGTATCTATGTGAAACCTATTATAGTAACCAGAATTGAGGACAGAAATGGACGTGTTCTTTTTGAATACACTCCCGAAACTCACGATGTAGTAAGTGAAGATGTCGCCAGAACAGTAATTAATCTTATGGAGGGAGTTACTCAATCAGGTTCTGGAGTACGCTTACGCACAAAAGGTGCTGATTCCTATAATGCAGTATATAAGAATGTTATTACAGGCTATCCGTATGCTTTCACTAATGCTATAGCAGGGAAAACAGGAACTACTCAAAACCAATCTGATGGCTGGTTTATGGGGATGGTTCCCAACCTAGTTACAGGAGTGTGGGTAGGTGCCGAAGACAGAGCTGTACATTTCAGAGGACTACAACTTGGACAAGGAGCAACAATGGCCTTACCTATCTGGGGATATTATATGAAAAAAGGATATGAAAATAAGGACTTAGGTATTTCAAAAGATGCCTTTGCAAAACCTAAGGGAGAGAATTATTCCTTAAATTGCCAAGGAAATGACCCTGTTGAATCCTCTGGAGGAGACTCAGAAGTAATAATTGATTTCTAAAATGATAAAAAAACCTTTGTAAATTCTACAGAGGTTTTTTATTTATCCTATATCCTTAATTTTTCTTCTAAGTAATGTACTACAAGTAACCACCGCTCCTATAACAACTCCTAGAAGTCCGTGCATATTTACAGACTGTCCTGTTAGGTATAGGTTTGGAATATGTGTTTGTGGCATAATACGTGTATGAGATACCTTATCACTACTTTTCTGGTAGCCATATACAGCTCCAGTAGGATTCCCTATATAATCTCTATAAGTTAAGGGAGTTGCTGTATACATTGCCAATATATTACCTTTCAATTGGGGATAACGGTGGTATAAAAGGGAGAGTAATTCCTGTACTTTCTTATTCTTGAAATGAGTATAGTCTTGAGACCTCTCATCAGGTTCTCCTACAGTATTAAAAGTATTTTCCCATTCTCTCACCTGATTATAGTCCATATAAGCCATAATCGTCATATTATCTGTATAAATTCCCTTCTTAGGAGGGTTCATAGAAAGCATATAGGAAGTAAAATTCTCTTCTGGAATCCCAGCATCTCTCCATACCTGCTCAGAGCTTTTGAACCAATAGAGATTATAAGGCTGATAAGGAATGCTATCAGGCTTAAGAACTAAGTGTAAAGAAAAAACACCTCTTGTTGGGGTTAGTGTTTCTATACGTTTATAATAAGAAGGTTTAAAGTGTTCCTTTCCTACAATTTGAAGTAACTGCTTAATGTCTATATCCGATATAAAATCCGTAGCAACAATTTTTTTATATTGTGATGTAATTACAGAATATATATGTTCCTCTCGAATTTCAAAGGCAAGAGCCTGATGCTCTCTAAAAAGAGTTACACCAAGAGCTTGTAATTGTTCCAATAATAAATGTGTAATCTGAGAACCTCCCTTTTTGAGTCGCCAGGCACTTTCCATATAGGAGCTAACTGAAAGAGCGTGTAGGTACAAAGGTGTATGAGACGTAGCTCCTCCATATAAAAAATTATTTCCTACAAGAACCGATTGAAGAAGAGTATCTGAAGTAATCTCATTAAGATATTCCTTCAAATTAAGAGATAGAGTATGCATATCATACCTTATCCCATTACGAAATCTATACAATGGAAAACTATCACATAATTCTTGTAATCTAATTATATAGCGACTAAGAGCAACCTCTTCTCTAGGAAAAAAAGGTAATAATTGCCTGATAAAGTTCTCCCCCCCTTGTGCGTGAGGGTAATAAATAGGTTCTGTCCCAAAGGTAACATAATCATACCCATTAATAGGCATACGTTCTAAGTCCAGACGTGAAGCAATACCTGCATAAGAAAAGTACTCATAAAGAGCCTGTCCTTTTGCCAAACCTCCTAAATAATGTACTCCCGTATCAAAAAGAATAGAATTGCGAGAAAATGTCTGTAAGTTCCCTCCAAATTGACTATTTTTTTCTATGACAGCTACTTTTTTCCCTTCTTTAGCAAGAATAAGAGCCGAAAAAAGTCCTCCCAAACCACTTCCTATGATAGCTACATCGTATTTCTGAGGCATTTAAAAACAATAAGTTTAATAACTAATTCCTAAAACCTTTATATAATGAGCATTCAGGTGCTCTCTCATTAGTTCTCGGAAAGAGGAAGGAGTACCGTGCTTAAGTTCTTCTAATAAATCACGATGAGTTACCTGCTTGCCTCCTTCTGGAAGGATGTAAGCTGCCTGATACCTATTCAAATCGTGTATATACTCGAAGATTTGTATAAATATATCTTGAAATTTCCTTAGAATATCATTCCCAGCCATTTCATAGAGCTTCCCGTGAAACTGACGCTCCGCCTCCAGTGAGAAATTAAAACCATCACAGCGCTGTTCCTCGGAATTGTCTACAATATCTTCTAATTCCTTAAGTTGTCGAGGTGTTTTTCGAGCAAAAACAAAATCAGACATTCCCACTTCAAGCATCAAGCGCAATTCGAAAAGTAAAGAAAGTTTCTTCACATTTACCAGAGCAGGATCTAGCATTTTCTCAAAATTATGCACCAAATCTGGTTCCAAAATAACCATTCCCCTATGTTTTCGTGATTCTATAAGCCCTAGAGTTCTTAAGCGTAGCATAGCCTCACGAACAGCGGTTCTGCTTACTCCTAATGATTCTGCTATTTCTAATTCTTTAGGCAAAGCATCACCCACTTTGAGCGCATTATTTTTAATATAATCTATAATGCTCTTCTCTACCTTATCCACCAAGGTAGCATCATCTAAGAGATCCATCTTATCTTTCTCTAAAGGAATTACTCCATCTTTTAAATGCTTCATAAGAAGTTCTTTTTATCCAAGTTTTGTAAGCACAAATTTACAAAAAAGAAATGATATAAAAAAATACAATCTTAAGGTTTGTTTGTACAGAAAATAATTAATTATCTCCACTCGATTAGCCACTGAGGTAACGTAATAAAACTCTTTATTCGCAAGCTATTATCTATCAATCTATTAGACTATTTGAAAATTAAAT
>CAJPPS010000059.1 GCA_905372595.1 uncultured Capnocytophaga sp.
ATACTAATCTTATAATTTTCCAGTACTTATCCATAATTTTCCAGCCTTCATCTTCGGTCTTTACAAAAGTTACAGTTTGGGTAAAAGATTCTGTTTGATCTCCTTCGAGGATAAAAAAAGGCGTCTTATTCTTTTTTATAAAAGTAGCAGTTGCTTCTGCGGTATTTGTCTGGGGAATTATGTGGATATCTGTTACTTTTTCCAATTCAGCTGTATAGGTTCTGATAATATTAATATAGACCTCTTCTTTAGAATATTTATCTCGTTTAGTTTCTAATATATAATCTTTAGATTTTTCTGTAAGAGAGAAATAATAAAACTCTCTGGTACCCATTCCCTTAAAATTGCCTAATAAATCAGTACGGGGAAAAGATTCTCTAATAATAGAAATCTTGAAGAAGCCTTCATCTTGTAATTTTTCATATAGTTTAAGTAGTTCTTTATTAAATATTTCTCGAGAAAATGATTTTCATGTATTCAATGTAATTTTAACATCAATAGGCTCCTTTTCAAGTGATTCTTGAATCAATTTTTTCACCTTGGAGGTAAGTTTGTCAGAGCAAGAGCTTAAAAATACTTCTAATACAAGGAATGTTATAATTCTTCGCCTTCTTTAATAAGTTAATTCTAAAAAATCTACTCTAAGGGATAATTTTCGTAAGAAAGGGAAATAAATCCCAAAAAAATCCGTATCTTTGTCATCAAAAAAAAGAATATGTACAAAAGATATCAAGAAACGGCGGATTATATCCAACAATTTATAAGTGAAGGAGCTCCTGAGTTTGCTATTATCCTTGGCTCAGGCTTATCTTCTCTACAGGAAGAAGTAACACCGATTGTAGAAATACCATATACAGGGATTCCTAACTTTCCACATTCCACAGTAGAAGGGCACGGGAACAAACTTATCTACGGTACTCTGTCAGGGAAATATGTGCTACTAATGAGTGGTCGTTTTCACTACTATGAGGGCTATGCAATGGATGAAGTAACTTTTCCCATTCGTATATTCCATTTATTAGGGATCAAGAAACTGATAGTCTCTAATGCTTCAGGAGGGGTGAATCCTGCTTTCTCTATTGGGGATATTATGCTGATTAAGGATCATATCAATATGTTCCCAGAGCACCCTTTACGAGGAAAGAACTTAGAAAAGTTTGGGACTCGCTTTCCTGATATGAGTGAGGCGTATAATCGCTCAATGATTTCATTAGCTGAGGAAATTGCTAAGGAGCAGGGAATAAATCTTCAAAAAGGAGTGTATGTAGGCTTACAAGGACCTACTTTCGAGACTCCTGCAGAATATGGAATGGTAAGAGCTATAGGAGGTGATGCTGTGGGGATGAGTACCGTTCCTGAAGTAATCGTAGCAAGACATCAAGGAATGAAAGTATTTGCTCTCTCTATCATCTCTGACTTAGGAGGAGCCAATATTGCTCCAACGGTCTCTCATACTGAAGTGCTTAATGCTGTAAATGCAACAATGCCAAAGGTGCTTAAGCTCGTAAGAGAGTTTGTTTGTAGAGAAAATTCTTAGTAAAATACTTGTTTTTATCGAAAGAGGCTTTCCTATGGAAAGCCTCTTTTGTTTAAAATAAAGTTAAAATATTTTGTTTATAAAATAAACTTATTTATATTTGCATTGTATTTAAAAACTTTATAATATTATCATTATGGAACTACAACCTGCTGATAGCTTGAGAATTATTCAAGATATCATTCGTCAAAGAAAACAAAAGTATGAGGAAAATGGTTTCTTTCTTATCTTTTGGAGTGTGCTAATTTCCCTTTCAGGGATAATACAGTTTGTGATGCTCGCCTTGGATTACTATCCTCAACATTCGTGGATAGGCTGGGCTGTACTGATGCCTTTGGGCTTTCTTTTTAATTTTGGGCAAAAAATAAGGGAAGGAATAAGGAATAAGGTGGAGAAGAAGAGTCCGGATCCGTTGGATTGGCTTTGGTTAGTAGCAGGATTGGGTGCTTTTCTTGGTTTTTTTCTGCCTTATAGCAATTGGAAGAACTATGAGATAATGATTCTGGCTATTTATCTGCCTTTTTCTTTTGTAGCATTAGCTATAGCACTTCATCTTAGGGTTTTCCTCTGGATAATAACCTCGTTATTTGGATTGGGACTGACTTATAGTGTGCTATTTTTCCACTATGGAATAGCTCTTCCTCTGGTTTCCTCGCTATTAGCGTGCTTATTATTTCTTATTCCAGGGATTCAGTTCTATTTTAACTATAAAAAGCAGAAAAATGTTCAGTGAGCTAGATCCTATATTGCATTCTCAGCTGAGATTAGCTATAGTTTCCTTGCTTATAACAGAGGAAAAAGCTGATTTTACTCGGATAAAGCAAGCTACCAAGGCTAGCTCAGGAAATATTTCGGTACAAATACAGAAATTGGAGACTGCAGGTTATATCTCAGTTACCAAGTCTTTCAAGGATAATTACCCTAATACCGAAATTACACTCACTCATAAGGGGTTGCTAGCCTTTGAAAGTTATGTAGAAGCGCTAAAAAGTTATCTAAATCTCTGATAATTAATATTTTTTAGAAATAAAGGAGCTTCCGATAGAGGAAGGCTCCTTTTGTTTTATTTTCTATGAAATATAAAAAATAATTATTAGTTAGAATAGATACAATTATTTACAGTTAAAATAATTTGCAAAAATTAGCTGATATTTCAAGAATTTTTCGTAACTTTGTTCTTAGGTGAAGAAGCTTTTATAAGAGGTAATTTTTTAGAATATAATAAAAAAAATTATGAATCATCGACTTAAAGGATTGGCTCTGGTGATAGGTATTCTATTAGGAATATCTACAGTAAATTGTGGTAAAGAAACCATAGTAGAACGTGTAGAGGTGCAGAAAGGTACCTCAATCCATTCAGGAAATGGAGTGCCTAATGAATCCTTAGGGAATATAGGGGATTACTATTTGGATATAGAAACTTACAATCTATATGGAGGGAAAACTGTTCAAGGCTGGGGGATGCCCATTAACCTAAAAGGAATTCCAGGGAAGGCAGGTTCTAATGGAGTGACTCCCCATATAGGTTCCAATGGTAATTGGTTTGTAGGAGAAACTGATACTCAGGTGAAAGCACAAGGAACCCCGGGTATACAAGGAGTTCCAGGAATATCTCCTCATATAGGAGCTAATGGTAATTGGTTTGTAGGGGATACAGATACCCATGTAAAAGCACAAGGAGAAACTGGGGCTACAGGAGCCGATGGAAGAGCGCCTCATATAGGAGCCAATGGCAATTGGTATGTAGGAGAAATAGATACTCACGTGAAAGCACAAGGTCCTAGAGGAGCGAAAGGGAATCCGGGTACATCAGGTAGTAATGGGATTACTCCTCATATAGGTTCTAATGGCAACTGGTTTATAGGAGAGATGGATACCCGCGTGAAGGCTCAAGGATTGCAGGGAGCCCCAGGAGCTTCAGGAGGAACTGCAGGAGCTCCTCATATAGGTTCTAATGGTAATTGGTTTGTAGGAAATGAGGATTTGGGAGTAAAAGCGCAAGGAACTCCAGGTAAAGATGGGCTTACCCCTTATATAGGAGCCAATGGTAATTGGTTTGTAGGAAATGAGGATTTGGGAGTAAAAGCACAAGGAACCCCAGGTAAAGATGGACTTATCCCTCATATAGGAACTAATGGTAATTGGTATGTGGGATATCAGGATCTAGGGATTAAGGCACAAGGAGCACAGGGAACCCCTGGTAGAGAGGGAATAGCTCCCCATATAGGAGCCAATGGTAATTGGTATGTGGGAGATAAAGATTTAGGTGTCAAGGCACAAGGTGCTACAGGAATGCCTGGAAAAGATGGCTCTAGGATATATGCAGGGAAAGGCGCTCCTGATGAAAATAAAGGAAGTATAGAGGATTGGTATATTGATACTGAAAATAAGCGGCTGTATGGGCCTAAGACACCACAAGGCTGGGGAAACTCCTATCTTTCCTTAGGACAAACAAATGAGGCTATTTCTCCTTCTCTTCCTATTAAGAAGACAGACTATGATTTGACTAATAATGGGAAGACATTACTTAGATGGAATAATACTCGAATGACTCATATAGATATGAATTCTAATGAGGAACTTAGAGAAGTAACTCATATTGGAAAAGACGCTTTTGCAGGGAATAGAAGGGTTGATTCTATTATATTAGGAGACAAAGTAGTAGCTATAGGCGAACGAGCCTTTTCAAATTGTGAGTATCTGGTTTCTGTAACGCTTCCTCAGAGTTTGTTATATATTGGGAACTCGGCATTTGAAAACTGTAAATCTATCATTCAGTTGAATCTGCCTAATCAATTGAAATCAATTGGATTAGAGGCATTTAATGGATGTGAAGACTTACAGACTCTTACTATCCCCTCAAGTATTGAGCAAAGTAGTTTTTCTATAACAGCAGCGGGAATTACTTCTATAAAATTACCGAAACAAATAACGACTATTCGATTAGATGGTTGTAAGCTCCTTAAGGAGGTAGAACTTTCGGATGCTATAACAAGTCTAAGCTTATCAAGATGTTCTGCACTGGAGCATATAGTTATCCCTAAAGGAGTTAAGAAAATAGAAAGAAGTTCTTTCACTAAATGTTTTGCACTTAAAACAGTGGTTCTCCATAAGGATATAACCCAAATAGAGGATAATGCCTTCTTTGATTGTAGATCATTGACAACGGTAACTGTAGAAAGAGAGATTCCTCCTTTTTTAGGAGATGGTGCGTTTAATAAAACCTCTTTAAAGAATATATTTGTTCCTCTATCATCGGAAGTATTCTATAAGAATAGGTGGAGTGATTATAGGCAGTATATAAAAGGAAAATAAAAACAGGGGTCTCCCAAAGGAGACCCCTGTTTTTCTCTCGATTCTTTTATTTTAATAAGGCGTATTCAAATACAGGATAACCACGAACTCCTTGTTCGTTCATAAGGCTTACGAATTTGAGTTTGAAAAGATTTCCTTCAGCATCCTTAATTACATAGAATACATTATCATATAATACTTTGTTAAAAGTATTTCTCCAAGAAGCTCCAATCACTAATTGTTGGTTTAGAGAGGGGTCGTTGAAATTGATTTCATTTGCTTTAGCTTTGTCATAAGCTGCATAGTCTTGGTCACGTTTTTCAGCACTATCACTTTTGATAATCTGAGCTCTTACATTTCCTAAGATATTAGTAGTAACCACATCAGCAAAATAGTAGGTAACAGAGTTTTCTAAAGTAGCAGGGCGTCTGGTAGCTGTATAGTTAATAAGAGGAGAGAAAGCAATATCCCATTTTGCTTTTTCAGGTTGTACATTCACAACTTTTCCTTGGTTAAGGCTTACAAAAACGAAATTATAAGCAGGATTTTTTCTTACAGTGATAGACTGATGAGTGGTAGCATTTAGGTCGGCGTAATCAATTACATAATCATTACCGTTACGAGTGACACGGATTTTTTTCCAACCTCTGGAATCACCTTCTAAGGCAGTAGCCCCTGCTTGAGGAGAGGCATCAGTAGGAACAGAAGCACCCATATTTACCAAATATACTTTATTTTCGGATTCTGTAGCTGAGATTTCAGTAATGGCAGTACCTCTTCCTTTAGTATTGGAATTGATTTCTCCCCAAGGTCCATCTACATAACCAGAAGTTGCAGGAGTACTAAAACCTACTGCTACATTGGGGTCTTCGGTTTGTACTTCGTCGATATTAGTAGTTTCTAGTTGCTTAGCAGCCATTTTTACAGTGCTGTTAAGGATTACTCGGAATTCATCACCACAATAGAATCCAAAATCCCAAGAGTCTCTCTTGGCTGTACTTTCACTTTTGGCAGAAAGGTCTATGAATACCTGATTAGGTTGGGTAGCTCCTCCTACAGAAGGCTTGAAAATACCTCCTTCAGAGACGGGAGTAGTGGGAGTAACAGGATCAACAGGATTAGGACTATTATTGTCATCCTTTGAACAAGAAGATAGCCCAAGGGCTACAAGTGAGAGAAGTAATATCTGTTTTCTCATAATGGAAAAATTTAATAATTAATATTTAAGTTATAAGTAAGTTTCAAGAAATAAGATCTTCCATATCCCAGGAGTATACTAGAGGAGCTTTCGTGTCCTACAGTTAATAAGGTTCTTGAGACAGTTGTTACATCTAATAGGTTTCTAACACCCAAAGTAAGTTCTAATCGTTTATGGAGGAGATTTTTCTTTATAGAAGCATCTAGCCAGCCATAAGGGTCTCTTTCAGAAACAACATAGCCATTGGCCGTACTAGCCCATAATTGAGACTTTCCTACATATTTATAATAACCTGAAATAGAAGTATCCCAAGAAGGAATATTATAAGAAAGCCCTACATTTCCTACAATATTCAGCAGATAACGGCTGTCAGTCTGGTACTGATTGTTATTAATAAGTTGAGATATCCAAGTGAGAGAAGCTCCAATATTCAAGTCAAAATTATGAATTATAAGCTTATTAGGAGAAGATAAATTAATGTATTTATACTCACTAATATTGATATTCTGATACTTAGGAGTAGCACCGTCATAGCCAATAAGAGCGCTTGTGATACGATCCTTTATAGTATTATAACTGATTCCTATTTGGTTCTTGAGAGTAGCTCTATTCTCAAAGGATGTAAGCTTTTTAAGGCTCGTATCCACAGAGAGACTACCTTCAGGGAGTAATGCCTCGTTGCCAAGGAAATGATGCCCCTCGAAGATAATATTAGAATAGAGTTCATAGAAATCAGGGGTACGATAGGAACGCCCCACAGAAGCTCTCCATTCATAATTGTCTTTGAACAAATATCTTGTTCCCAAGGAGTAGGAATATTGGTTGTCAAATAAAGTCTGGAATGAATATCTTCCTCCTATGCTAGTAGAAAATTTATCTGTGAAATGATATTCTGAGACAAGAAAAGCATCATAGTTATCAATGTTCTTTTGAACTTCTCTTGTTCTGTTTTGTTCAGCATCTACTAAAGCAAATCCTTTATTGGAGGTAGCCTCATAGCCTAAAGAAAGAGCTAACTTCTTGTTATAGAATAGTTTGTTGAGGTTTCCTTTGGAGTAGAATACTTGCATAGATTCTATGAGTTGTTTTCGGTTGTCCGCTTCTGTTTTCTGACTAATAATATATCTAAAGTCTTCATTTTCTCGAGTTTGTTTCTGGAAAGAGAAAGAAAAATCATAATTTAGCCATCCCGTTCCATTCAGGTTCAAGTTGTGGAACTGCCGCTTATAGAAATAACGCTTGTCATTTCCGTATTTGTAAGCCCCCCAGTGATCATTATAGGCTGATTTTATATTTCGGTCATAGTAATCAATATCTTGAGTCATCCATTCAAACTTGTAGAAAGTGTTGAATTTCTGAGAGTGATAATTCACCAATGCATTGGTCTGCCAATAGGTACGTGGTAGATACATATAACCTCTTCCTTGGCTATTATAGAGAACATTTTTTCCATTATAATCACCTAAAAACCCCATAAATCGATTGCGAGTAGTTCCTAATGAAGCTAGCCAATTTTGATTAATATTATGAGTAGCTTTGAAGTTCTGAATATGTCGCCCTCTATCCTTTATATTGTATTCTTTCCCTACTGTTTCCTCCTGTAGGGAATAGGATATGTCCCATTGGTTAGGTGTTTTTCTTTTGGTAATAATATTTAGAATGCCACTTACAGCATTTGCTCCGTGTGTAACTCCCATCGCTCCTTCTACGATTTCAATACGTTCGATATCTTCCAGATTGATTTGAGACAAATCCGTATTATTTCCAAAACCTCCTTCATTAACTAAAGGGACGTTATCCACCAATATTTTGAAATAATCTGAGTCCAAACCAAAAAGGGACACTGTAGAACGTCCAGATTCCCCGCTAGGTACTACTGTAATATTCACATATTGGTTCAGTACATCACCAAGATTTGAAGCTCCTAAGCTTTTAATCTGTTCCTCTGTGATTACTTGCACATTTTTGATAGATTTTCTAATAGATTGAGGCTCTATCTGTGCAGAAACTACAATATCATCCAGCCTGATAATTTTCTTAGGGTCAAGAGTATCTCTCTGAGAAAAAGTACTTTGTATACTAAATAATCCTACAGAGAAAATCAAAAGAAATCGCATTTCGAGGTTAAATTTTATTAGGGTGCAAAGGTAATAATTGTTTTTATT
>CAJPPS010000060.1 GCA_905372595.1 uncultured Capnocytophaga sp.
ACTATTTCTAAAAATGCTACTTTTGGAAAGAAAAATTACTATACCTCTGTAACAGGAATTACCCAGGATTATTGGTCTTTCTCCAGTTATAAGATGATAGAGGGAAGCCGCCCTTTTAACCTTATGGATGACAAAAAAGCACGCAATGTAGCCATTATAGGAAAGAAAGTGGCCACTAAGCTATTCCTTGATGACAATCCTTTGGACAAACTTATCAATGTGGGGGGAGTGTATTACCGCGTAATAGGAGTGATGAAAAATGACGATATGATTAGTCAGCAAGCAGAGTCGGAAATCTTCGTACCCTATCCCAGTTTTACCCGTAATATCCAAGATACCCCCGATATTTCTTCCTTTGGCTTCTATTTGCGTGATGATGCACAGATCTCTGTTTTAGATTTTAAGAAAAAAATAATCAACTATTTGGGACGTACCCTCCGCTTTGATGAAAACGATCCTAATGCGATCTATGTACAGGCATTGGAGGAACAACTCTCCAGTATCAATAGTATCTTTACGGGTATCAGTGTTTTTATCTGGATTGTAGGACTTTGTTTTCTTATCAGTGGTATGGTGAGTGTGACCAATATTCTTTTTATTGTGGTCAAGGAGCGTACTAGCGAATTTGGTTTGCGAATGGCTATAGGTGCAACTCCCCGCCATATCATTACTCAGATGCTCTTGGAAGCGCTAATCATTACTTTAGCTTCAGGACTCATAGGGATGTTCTTGGGCGTAGGGGTACTTAAGCTGATTAATATGGTTTTATCAGCCTCAGGAGGATTAGGATTACTCAAAACTACAGAAATAGATATGGGAATAGCCTCTTTGGCAGTCTTTATTATGGTACTTTCGGGTATTTTTGCAGGAACTTTCCCAGCTCGAAAAGCAGCTAAGATAGAGCCCGTGGCAGCTATGCGTTATGAGAATAGAGGGTAGCCTTATTTACCCTCTATCCAACTTAAGATCATCTTATCAAATGCTTCTTGGTCTTTGGAGTTCATAAAGCACGTTTCTATAGGGAGGTAGTATAGTTCAGGAAGAGCTCCCTTGAGGCGTACAAAATCTTTTTCAGTGGTAAGAATACGTCCTTTTTGCTCTAAAAAGGCTAATTCTTTAGCAGAAAAATGATGATGGTCACTATAAGCTAAATGTTTAAAAGAAGCTTCTTTTTTCTTCAAAAAATCTACTAATGGAGTGGGGTTAGCGATTCCTGTTACTAAGGTAAAATAGCTCTTCAGAAAAGCTTCTAGAGGGATACTTTCTTTCTCATTCTGAACACTATTACTATACTTAATAGATGTGAAAAAAACTCTTTGTAAGGGGGAGGGGTTCAGTTCCTTGATAATCTGTTGTTGCACCTCAGCCGAAAGAGTAGGACACTTGGTAACAATAATAGCTTGTGCTTCTTGAGAGCGACTTCTTACATCGCGTAGGCTTCCCACAGGGAGCAGATAATCATTACTATATCGGTTAGGATAGGCTGTAAGCAAAAGGTTGAACTGTGCTCGTACTTTACGATGTTGGAAAGCATCATCTAGAAGAATAGCTTTAAAGTTTGGGTTTGTCAGCAGGGTTTCTATTCCTAATTGCCGGCTTTCACTAACAGCAACAGTTGCTAATGGGAATTTCTGGTGGTACTGAAAAGGTTCATCTCCTAAGGTGCGTACAGAGGAAGATGCATCAGCAAGGACAAAACCTTTTGTCTTCCGCTTATAGCCACGACTTAGAATAGCCACCTTATTTTCTCCTATAAGGCGTACTAAGTATTCAATCATAGGCGTTTTCCCTGTTCCTCCTACAGCTAAGTTACCTACACAGAGAATAGGAAAAGTATATTGCTTAGACTTGAACCACTGATGATTATATAACCAATGACGCAAGCGAACGCCTAATCCATAGAGAAAAGCAAAAGGAAAAAGCAGGTATCTTAGATATTTCATAAAATTATTCAATAGAGGATTCAATAGGAAGTTCTTTCCTACGTTTGGGAGGGAAAATAAAACTCATAGGAGCTTTTTTAAAGTGCCTCCAAACGGCTTTGATAAGTGAAAATAACTCGGAATCAGGGATATTTCTAGAACGAAAAGCTAACCATATGGAAAGGCCAAAGCTGACAATAAAATTGATAAAACCAACGATAACCAATCCAGAGAAAATCCATACCCACATACTCCAAATCAATTGGAAATGTGCTCCATAAAGCCCCATTGCAATATTTCCACTGACAAAAGTAATATGCCTGATATCCAAATCAAGCCCAATGAAATGCCCAATAGAATAAGTACTTCCCATAAACACCCCAAACCAGAAGTTAGAGATAATTCCAGGGTACTTATGCTCTATCCAGTGTCCTAATTTTCGGGTTCTATGCTTACCTAATAGCTGTTTTAGGAAAGGATGTTCTTCTATACGATAGGCAATTTGGTAATGTTTGTTACTATTGGATACATTTCCTGCTATAATTCCTGAAATAAATAGGAAAACTCCAGCGATAGCAGCGTGTAATATCAGTTTTGAATGGATAGGACTGGCATCCTTAAGAAGTTTTTGCCAGCTATGAGCTACAATTTGCATTCCTAAGAGTTGCTCGGCTCCCCATACCAGTAGCAATGCCACCGCAAAAGCCATAATCACATTCCCCACAAAAGCAATAAACTGAGAACGCCATAGGCGTGCAAAGAACTCAGCAAATTCGGTATGTTTTTCTTCTTCCCTACATTGCTTTTTCATCCCATCTTCTACCACCCGAGCTACTGTCGTAGCCGTCATGGAAGGTTGCTTGGTTGCCAAAGCAGACCCCGTAAGATAGATGAGAATAAAGCCTAAAGCATAGTTCATACTATAGAGGAAAGCGTGTCCAAAATCACTTGTATCTACTTCGTGTAACAAAGCTTTGAAAATGCACAGAAACCCCACAATAAATCCTGCTCCAAGGCTAGCACGGAACATCTTGAAGTATTCTCCTATGGTTTCCGTGATATATTTCTCACCTGTAGAGGCATTGAACTGAGTGATCTCATAAGCGACTGACTGGGTACTCTCCTTCATAAAAGAACTAATATTGTTCTTATAACAGTTATATTCGATCAGTTTTAGAGCCATACAGATGGTATTGTCTACCTTATCTCGATCAGAAGTAATTACAAGTAGGTCTATCAGGAGCTTTACTCTAGAGAGTTGCTGGCGGATACGTAACAATCCTTGGTTCACACGTAAGGTAATCCCATACTTAGAAGCATTCTTATAAGCTTGTTGTACGAAGCTCTCACACTGGTGATAAAGAACCATTAATTGCTTGTAGTTCAAATCTTCTTCCTTGAGGGGTTCTCCCTTAAGGATAGACTCTCTAATTGCATCGAATTCATGTTCAAAACTCAGGAAAGGACTCTCTAAGTAACTATACTCAGGGACCATATGGATAATATCCGATTCCAGAGAACGCCCACTCATGCGCTGTGTGATAAGCCCAATGGCTTCACAGACTTGGTTCAGTGAGGAGAGTTGTGCTCCCCGATCAGAAAAGATATCCAAGAAGCCTAATAACGAAAAAAGAGTACGATATTCCTCCCTATCAATACGCTTTATCCATATATAGTCAGAAGGCTTATAAAAAACCTGATTCAGTACGTATTGTAGGGTATCTTTTTCAGGTTGAAAGGGGAGTATTTTTGATAATATACGTTTTCTTAGTTCGTACGAGAAGCTTGCATCTTGTAGGATTGCTACCTCAGAAATCATTCTTCCAAATCGTCTGCCAGAGAGCAGATTTTTCAAGTATTCGGAAAGCAAGTTACAATGGGAGGGATATTCTTGTAGGTAACCAATAAGCTCCAGAAGAGAGATGGTTTTATCTACTTTTTTAGGACGGAAGTAGCGAACCAAGTCATATAATAAATGAAGCCCTGTATCTGGCTTAAGGCTCTCTCCTTCCGTATGAGTCTCAAAGATTTCTTTTATGCTATATTGTTTTTTTGTTTTGAACATAATATTCTAGTATTTAAGGATTATTGAATAGTTTTTTTTAGTTTCTTAAAAAAGGCTTTTTCCCGCTGTGCAATCTGGAAAAGAGCATCGGAGAGTTTTTGGTAGGAATCACTAGTAGCTTGGTCTCGGTTTTTATAAATACGAGAGATAGCAAGGGCAAAATCACGCCAGGAATCACCAATTTCAGTAATTTCTATAGAAAGTTCTTTTAAGGTATCATTTTTCAGAATAACAGAAGCTTCTTGCAAGAAAGCCCCATAAAGGAAGCGAAATCCACCTCCTCCAGTCCCGATTTCCTCCTGCATACGTACCATCTGAGCTAGATAATGATTGGTCATTTTGTTTCCTAATTTCTGATGCCATTGCAGGATATGCTTACTTACTTTTTCTATGGCTTTTACCCCTACAATAGGGACAGGGGAGAGCATCCAATTACAGGTATGTTTGATTCCTTTTCGGATAGCTCCTTCCAGAGAAAAAGACTCTGGTAGGTGAGTAGGGTAGTACATATGCCCTTTGGGAGCAAGAACTCCTTTGGCAAAGCGTACCTTTTCAAGTTCTTCAGGGGTAAGTGTAGTTACGTGAGGAATTACAGGGTCACTGATGAGATACTTACCCTCTTGCTTGCCATATACCACCAAGTTATGAGCGTTAAAATGAAAACGATAAGGTTCAGGGAAGTAGGGGAGCTGATACACTCCTACCTGTAAGCCTACCGGTTTTCCCTGCTCAAGCATTTTATTGAGAGCTTTTTCGGCTTCATTAGGCTGGGAAAAATGCTGTCTTTTCACCCGAAATCCTAACCGCTTAGCTACGTTAGAAAAAATATGCTCAGGCATTGTTCGGTAACTGATGGCTGGTGCCTGATTGACTTTTATCCAAGGAAAATAAAAGAACAACAATCCTGCTCCAATGCCAAAGACCATTGGCTCACTGATGGGATAACCATAGTAATTCAATAGGTTGGAGGCTACACCGTTCTCACAATGGGCGGATTGCTTGTGTTCAAATTCTAATTGCATATCTTGATAATAGGGGGCAAAAATACAAAATAATTCCTAATATATTACTTTTTTTCGTACCTTTGCCCCATCTTTTTATTTCGAGATGCTTACTTTACAACAATTTACATTCAATCCATTTCAGGAGAATACCTATGTACTCTATGCACCAGATAAAACTGCTTGGCTGATAGACCCTGGGTGTTTTACACATACAGAAGAGTCTCATTTGAAGAATTTTATCCTAGAAAATCATCTTGTTCTAGAAAAAATAATCCTTACACATGCTCATATTGATCACGTTTTTGGATTACAGTGGGCTTGTGATACTTTTTCTTTGCCTGTACATATGCACAAAGTAGAAAAAGAGGTTCTGGAGCGTAATACCGATCACGCACGTATGTATGGTTTCCAGTTTCCTTCTTTTGAAGGAGAAATTATTGAAATAGATGAGACGACTTCTTTACAATTGGCAGAGGTTCCTGTTGAGGTTAGGTATGTTCCAGGACATTCACCTGGGAGCTTAGCTTTCTATATACCCTCCCAGCATATGATTCTTTCTGGAGATGCTCTCTTTAGAAGGAGTATAGGGCGTACAGATCTTTATAAAGGGGATTATGACCAACTTATTCATAGTATATATACGCAACTACTGACACTTCCAGAAACGACCCTTGTATATAGCGGTCACGGAGAGCCTACAACAATAGGGGAAGAAAAGCAGTTCAATCCTTTCCTACAGCAATAGAATGAAATCCTCTTCGCGCCTTATATTTATTGATGTAATTCGAGCAGTTGCCATTTGTATGATGCTCGAAGGTCATTTTGTAGATGGACTCTTAGCTCCTGAATATCGAGACGAAAACCATCCCATATTTGTTACTTGGCTCTATATACGAGGGATGACGGCTCCTGTTTTCTTCACTGTTTCGGGTTTTATATTTACATATCTGCTTATCAAAGAACAGAATCCTGAGAAAATGGGCTGGAATCACGTACGTGTAAAGAAAGGACTCCATAGAGGAATTTCTCTTGTGATAGTGGGGTATCTGCTTCGGGCTAATATTTTTAACCTTTTCTCACCCTATACCGATTTGAATGTAAGAAAAGTGGATGTACTTCATTGTATAGGACTCTCCTTGCTCTTTCTCATTGTCGCTTACTTAGTTACGTATAAGCGAAAGAAACATTGGCTACCTTATATACTCCTGTTCAGTACTTTGGTATTGTTTATTTTTGAACCTATCTATAGGGAACTCTCATATGATTATCTACCCTTATGGATAGCTAATTATTTTACTAAAATAAATGGTTCCATATTTACAATTTTCCCTTGGTTCGGTTATACCTCCTTAGGAGGCTTTATGGGCTATTTGTTCTACCAAAATAGAAATAACCCAAACTTATATCCTAAAGCTATTATAAGCTGTCTTTCTTTGGGTTGCTTATTCTTATTGTCCCCTTATTGGTTGGGAAAGATAGCTGAGCTTACGAATTATCCTTCTCTTTGGCTGATAGCAAAGGAGGACTTTCTGATTAAGCGTGTAGGAAATGTATTATTGTTTTTTGCTGTTTTTATGTTGCTTCGCAATATAATTACTTCTCCTTATATACAAAAAACAGGGCAAAAAACCCTTACAATATACATTTTACATTATATTATTCTTTATGGAAGCTTTACAGGGCTAGGTCTCTATCGTTTTTTTCATAATAAGCTCAATCCTATAGAAGTAACTATAGGAGCTTTCTTCTTTGTTTTGGTAACAATCCTAATTACATTCGTTTATATGAGATATGAGGAGAGAATAGACGATAAAATAGCTCTGATAGAAGAAAAAATGAAGCGAAAATGGAAAAATCTCTTCAATTAATCTCAATAAAAATACTATTCAAGATAATATTTGTATAAAATAAACAGAATTATGGAAGAACAAGACCAAAAACTACTTACTTACTTGGAAGATTTTATCACAGAGGAAAGAAAACAGCTCTTTGAGAGGAAAATTTCCTTAAGAACAAATCATTTCACAGTAGCAGTTGAAGATGTTTTTCAAATGCATAACGCGAGTGCTATCGTACGTACTTGTGAAGTTTTTGGGGTACAAACGGTTCACTTAATAGAAGAAAAGTATGGAAAGCGATTAGATGCTGAAATAGCTATGGGAGCAGAGAAATGGGTAACTACTCATCGTTATCCAGATACGGCATCTTCTCTTGAGGCTCTTAAAGCACAAGGATATAGAATAGTGGCTACAGTTCCCGATGAAAAAGCTACTTATTTGGAGGATTTTGATATAAATTACAAAAGTGTTTTTTTCTTTGGAACAGAAAGAAAAGGTCTTTCTCAAGAAGTACTTCTCAATGCAGATGAATTATTAACGATTCCTATGGTAGGATTCACACAAAGCCTTAATATATCTGTGAGTGTAGCTATTATTTTACAATATCTGACACAAAAATTGAGAAAATCAGACCTACAATGGCAACTCTCCGCACAAGAACAACTAGAAACGCGCTTACAATGGACGAAAAATTCCATACGTAGCCTCTCTGATATATTAAGTAGGTATTATTCTATACAATAAATGGCAAAAAAATATTATGTAGTATGGGAAGGGTATGATATAGGGGTATATGCCTCTTGGGAAGAGTGTAAAAAAAATATATCAGGCTATCCTACCGCTAAGTACAAATCTTTTCCTACTAAAGAACTAGCTGAAAAAGCCTTTAGGGAAGGGTATCAGCACTATTGGGGAAAGAAAGTAGATAAACCTATAATGTCTTCTGATTATGACCACAATAGTATAGCGGTAGATGCAGCTTGCAGTGGGAACCCTGGAACGATGTATTATAGAGGTGTGATTGCCGCTACCAAGGAAATTGTATTTGCACAAGGACCTTTTCCTTCAGCAACAAATAATATAGGAGAGTTCCTAGCAATCGTCCATGCATTGGCTCTATTATATAAAGCAAAGGATACAAGAGTTATTTATTCTGATAGCCAAATAGCCATTTCTTGGGTAAAGCAGAAGAAGTGTAAGACAAAATTAGCTCAAGAGGAAAATAATAAAAAAATATTTGAACTCATAGAACGAGCAGAAAATTGGTTACAAACCCATACGTATAACAACCCTATTCTTAAATGGGAAACTCATCTCTGGGGAGAAATACCTGCAGATTACGGAAATAAGAAGTAATAAATGAG
>CAJPPS010000061.1 GCA_905372595.1 uncultured Capnocytophaga sp.
ACGGAGTATTGCCTCCAATCTCCAAACTTACACCGAACCAAGCTGCTTACCAATTTATCTCTGGATATACTTCTAAAGTAGCAGGTACTGAAGTAGGTATTACTACTCCACAAAAGACTTTCTCAGCTTGTTTTGGAGCAGCCTTTATGCCATTGCACCCTGCGGAATATGGAAAGATGTTAGCTGAAAAAATCAAAGCTTCTGGAGTAAATGTATGGCTTGTAAATACAGGTTATAATGGAAAAATGAAACGTTGTAGCTTAAAAGATACTCGTGCCCTTATCACAGCTGCTCTTACGGGAGCACTTAACAAGGTAGAGTTTAAAGAACTTCCTATCTTCGGATTCCAAGTACCTCAATCTTGTTCTACTGTGTCTGACCAAAGTATCCTTAACCCAGAAAATACTTGGGATGACAAGGCTCAATTTGCTGCCAAATCTAAGGAATTAGCTGAAGCATTCATTGAAAACTTCAAGAAGTTTGAAGCAGGTGCTGACGCAGAAGTTCTTCAGGGAGCTCCTAAGTTATAATCTAGAAATTGTTTTTTTGAATCATACTTAAAAGATAGGGAGGTTGATATTTCCCTATCTTTTGTACTTTTATATTGTTCTGTTTTGTATCTATTTTTAAGGTTATTTTGTCTTATGTTACTTGTTTTAAAGAAATTCTATCAGGATTTGGGGTACGCGTACAAAGAGGAATTGTTGCAACCTCTTCCGATGAAGCTGTGGAAGCCGCTAAGAAACTCACAGAACAAACAGGTACTCAGTGGTATGTAGTGAAAGCACAAATTCACGCAGGAGGTAGAGGTAAAGGAGGAGGAGTAAAACTTGCTAAGAATTTGGATCAAGTGAAAGAAATTTCTTCTCAAATTATTGGGATGCATTTGGTAACGCCTCAGACTCCCAAGGAAGGAAAAGAAGTACATCAGGTGCTTATCGCTGAGGATGTTTTCTATCCTGGTGAGAGTGAGCCCAAGGAATACTATATGTCAATCCTACTTAATCGTGCCAAAGGAAAGAATATGATTATGTATTCTACTGAGGGAGGTATGGATATAGAGGCTGTGGCTGAAAAGACTCCACATCTTATCTTTACAGAGGAAATAGATCCTGAATTGGGGCTTCTTCCATTCCAAGCAAGAAATGTAGCATTTAACTTAGGATTAGAAGGAGAGGCTTTCAAGGAAATGGTGAAGTTTGTTACTTCTTTATACAAGGCTTATATTGCTTCTGATGCAAGTCTTTTTGAAATAAATCCTGTTCTGAAGACTTCTGATAGTAAAATACTTGCAGTAGATGCTAAGGTAACCATTGATGACAATGCTCTTTTCCGTCATAAAGACTATGCAGAACTAAGAGATACTCGTGAAGAGCGTCCTATAGAAGTAGAAGCTAAAGCTGCAGGACTTAACTATGTAGATTTGGATGGAAATGTTGGCTGTATGGTTAATGGAGCAGGGCTAGCAATGGCTACAATGGACTTGATAAAACAAGCCGGAGGAGAGCCTGCTAACTTTCTTGATGTAGGAGGAACAGCCGATGCAGCACGTGTGGAAACTGCTTTCAGAATTATTCTTAAAGATCCTAATGTAAAGGCTATCTTAGTGAATATCTTTGGAGGAATAGTACGTTGCGATCGTGTAGCTCAAGGTATTGTAGATGCCTATAAGAATATGGGAGCTGACATTAAGGTGCCTATTATTGTACGCTTACAAGGAACCAATGCTGAGATAGCTAAAGAAATAATAGACAAATCAGGACTTGCTGTACATTCAGCTATTCAGTTCCAAGAAGCTGCTGATAAAGTAAAAGAAGTGCTGAAATAATTGATTTTCAATAATATAGAAAGCCTTGTTTAGCAAGGCTTTCTTTTTAAATTTCAATAATTTATGTATAATTCTATTATTAAAGGAACAGGGTATTATGTTCCAGAAAATATAGTTACAAATGATGATTTATCCAAGATAATGGATACTTCTGATGAATGGATACAAGAGCGTACAGGAATCCAGCAAAGACATTTTGCAACTAAGGGAAAAGATACCACTACAAATATGGGGGTACGTGCTGCAGAAATGGCTATTGCAAAAGCAAACATCAATAAAGAGGATATAGATTTTCTTATCTTTGCAACTCTTAGCCCGGATTATTACTTTCCAGGTTGTGGAGTTTTAGCACAGAAAGAGTTAGGACTTAATACGATAGGAGCTTTAGATATTCGTAATCAGTGTTCTGGATTCGTATATGCCCTTTCTGTAGCAGATCAGTTTATAAAGACAGGAATGTATAAGAATATTCTTGTAATAGCTTCAGAAACACAATCTCCAGCTCTGGATTTGACTACTCGTGGTCGTAATATGGCAGTGCTTTTTGGAGATGGGGCAGGAGCAGTTATTCTTTCCCGAACAGAAGAGGTAGGAAAGGGAATTTTGTCATCACACTTACATAGTGAAGGTGCCTATGCAGAGGAATTAGCCATTATAACACCTGGCGTAGGGAAGAAGTGGGTAACTGAACTCATTAAAGAAAACAATCCAGAGGATATTTCTTATTTTCCTCATATGAATGGACAATTTGTTTTTAAGAATGCAGTTGTACGTTTTTCTGAGGTTATAGTGGAGGGGTTAAAACATAATAATCTTACTGAAAAAGAAATAGATTTGTTTATTCCTCATCAGGCTAACTTGCGTATTTCTCAGTTTATACAACAGAAATTCAAACTTTCAGATGAAAAAGTATTCAATAATATTCAGAAATATGGTAATACCACAGCAGCTTCTATAGCTATTGCTCTGGCAGAGGCCGTGGAGCAAAAGCGTATTAAGGAAAATGATTTGGTTCTTTTGGCTGCTTTTGGAAGTGGATTTACTTGGGGAAGTGTTGTCATTCGTTGGTAGAAGAGAAGATAATGAATCCGGTATTGATAATTTACTTTAAAAATCTACTAAAAACACTCTTAATAATGGGTGTTTTTTTTGTCATTCATATCTACATTCAATTTAAATATGAAAAGGAGGCTTATTTTCCTCTTTGGAGTATTTATTTATTTCATATAATAAGTGTAGCCTTAATGAATATATTGTTGAAAAAAGATTTTGGTAGGAAAGATTATTCTATAGCCAATAGGTTCCTATTTGTAACAGCCTTACAGATGCTATTGTGCTTATTTTTCTTAATCCCATTATTTTTAGAGAATCAGATGGATAAAGAATGGGATACTCTATCCTTTATAACTGTTTTTTTTGTAGCACTCTTTTCAGAAGTGTTTTTCGCACTTTCACTGCTTAATTATCAAGAAGAAGCTAATAAAATTAATGATTGATTTTTGCTTTGTTAGCCCCTATGAATGATGCTATAAATCCTAATACTAGAATAGTAAAAAAAACCAATATAACCTCAGAAAAGTGAATCTCAATAGGGTAAGCTATAGGAACAATTGCATTTGGATTGATATACAACATAGGATAGACTCTCTGTAACCAAGCTATTCCCAATCCTAGAGCTACACCAAAAATGGCTCCGAGAAATGAAACTATAGTTCCTTGAAGTAAAAAGATGCTTCGTATTTCTCTTTCAGACATTCCTAAGGCAAAGAGAGTGTATAAATTCTTGTTTTTGTCTAGAATCATCATAATGATAGCTCCTACAAGATTAAAAAGAGCTACAATAAGCACCAGCGTAAAGATAAGGTAAGTCGCAAGATTCTCTGTTTGGAACATTTTATACAAATCCTCATTGAGTTCCATACGATTCTTGATAACAAAATTTTTCCCTAAGATATTGTTTAGGATTTTTTTCCCTTTTTCAGGAGAAATATCTTTATTTAATTTGATTTCAATAGCAGAAATTTCATTTTTAGTTAGTCCTAACAGACGCTGAGAAAGATTGAGAGTGGCAAAAACATACTTACTATCTAAATCTTCTGTAACTTGATAATAATCAGATAATAACACAGTTTCCTCTCTATAAGGAGTACTAGAGGAGGTGATACTGCCTTTTCCTGCTTTTGGAAAAATAATTTGTAGAGGAGTGGTGCTGGTGAAAAGCCCTAAATTAAGAGTTTCGGCAATTGTATTGCCTACTACTACATAATCATCATCCAGAAGCCAATCATTAGGACTTAGAACTAAGATACTATCTACAGCGTTTACCTTTGGATAATTTTCATCTACTCCTTTTATGTAAGCTATATAATTTTTTCCTTGACTATTAAGAAAAACACGATCTTCCAAAATTTTGCTATAATGAGCAATAATTCCACTTTGCACAAGTGATTCCTCTTCCTTAGAAGAAATAGTGAAAGTTTTTCCTGCTATAGGGAGAACCTTTAAGTCTGGATCGAAGAAGTTCGAGAAAGACATACTAAAAGTTCTTAATCCAGAAAAGCCTGCCAATACAATCATCAAAGATGCTCCTCCTAGAATGAGGACAAGAATAGACATCCAATTGATAATATTAATGACATTCTGAGAACTTTTTGACCAGACGTATCGCCAAGCGATAAAAAGAGAGGAATTCAAGGAGTTACGATTTTTTTCGTTTGATAAGTAATTCGGGATTTTCAATAGGATTTTCTTCTCCTTTGAGAGAATGTTCTATTTGGGAGAGATACTCTAAAGAATCATCTAGAAAGAAAGAAAGCTCAGGCATTTTTCGTAATTGATGGCGAACTCGTTGTGCCACTTCGTGCTTTATCTGAGAACTGTTGGATTGTATAGCTGAGATAATTTCTTTAGCTCGCTCATTAGGGAATACACTAAGATATACCTTAGCAAGAGTCAAATCCACGGTGATAGATACTTTTGTAACTGAAATAATAAGATTGGTGAATCCGCCTGATTGTACAGCTCTTCCTAATATATCACCCAAATCCTCCTGTAATAATCCTGCAATTTTCTTTTGACGGTTTGTCTCCATTATATAATTATTAAAAACGTTGCAAAGATAGAAAATAATTACGAATAATAGTGTATTTCTCCTAAAAAATTGTATCTTTGCGCTTAAATAAATCAAATCACTTATAAAATTATTTTTGTTATGATGGGTTTAACAAAAGATATTTTTTCTTTTCTCTCTGCTTTATCAGAAAATAACAATAAAGAATGGTTTTCTGATAATAAAAAAGACTATGAAAAAGCGAAGTCTATAGTGAATGAGTTTTTTAAAACAATATATTCAGAGATAGAAAATAAGGATTATTTAGGAGCCATTAAGATATATAGGATATATAATGACTTGCGATTTGCAAAGGATAAGCCTCCTTATAAGACACATTTTGGGCTCTATTTTCCAAGGAAGCAACCTAAATATAGAGGCGGATATTATCTTTGTATAAGTCCTAAGGAAACCTTTGTAGGAGGAGGTTTTTTTAACCCAGAGCCTAAGGATTTGTTACGTATTCGTCAGGAAATAGCTGCCGAAGGAGAAGAGATGTTACAGATAATGGAATCCGTTCCCATTAAGAAGTATTTTGGAGGAATTCTTTGGGGAGAGGAAGTGAAGACAGCTCCTAAGGGTTTTAAAAAAGAAGATCCAATGATTGATTTCTTAAGAAAAAAGCAATTTCTGCTTAAGAGAGATTTCTCTACAGAAGAAGTATTTCAGGAGAATTTTTTTGAAGAAATAGTTCAATCTTTTTTGGCAATGCGTCCGTTTTTTGATTTTATGACAAGAGCATTAACAACAGATGCAAATGGAATTTCCTTATATGAATAGAAAAAATACTAACTCTTAAATTTTAATACAAATATTATGAAATTAACTTTTACTCGAATTGTAGTTTCCTCTTTTGCGATGTTTTCCATATTTTTTGGAGCAGGAAACTTTGTGTTACCACCTTTCTTAGGAAAGGAAGCTGGGGAGCAGTGGCTCTTAGTTTCTCTTGGCTTTTGTCTTTCAGCGGTGCTAATTCCTATATTGGGAGTTATTGTTCAGGCACGTCTACAAGGTTCTGTTATTGATTTTGGTAAGAAGATACACCCTATAGTGGGACTTCTTCTGGGAATGCTACTCTATGCAATATGCCTTATTTTTCCAATGCCTAGAACAGCGTCTGTTAGTTATGAAATGATTTCAGCTTCTTATGACGGAACAATTCCTCTTTGGGGTACTTATCTTTTTTATTTGGTTTATTTTTCATTGGTTGCCTTTCTATGTTATCAGAGGAATAAAATATTGGATGTACTAGGAAAGTATCTTACACCGATTATGATTCTCATTATACTATTGGTTATTTTTCAAGCAATTATTTCTGATGATAAGGTTGTTGCCTCTGCTTCTGTGGCACCTATAGGAATAGGGAAGGGGCTACTAGAAGGATATCAAACCTTTGATGCTATGTCTTCCATTATTATAGGAGGTGTGATTGTAACTTCTTTATTTCTTTCAAATACATATGATACACATTTGGTAAAGCGACTAACGATTTATTCTGGTATAGGGAGTGGTATTTTATTATTTGTAGTTTATACAGGCTTTATTTATACAGGGGCTTCACAGGGAGCAAATTTTCCTGAGGTTACCGAGCGAGTTCGCTTGCTTTCGCTTATTACACATCATATTCTAGGAAATGTAGGTGGTGTATTGCTTAGTATAGCTGTATGTATTTCTTGCTTTACAACAGCAGTAGGAATTATCACAGGAGGAGCCGATTTCTTTAAAACAATCACCAGAGGAAATGAGAGAACTTATAAGATTATTGTTACTATTCTTTGTATCTATAGTGCGATAATGGCTCCTATTGGTGTGGATTCTATCATAGAAATAGCTTATCCTATACTGATATTGTTCTATCCTACGGTTATTGTTCTTATTTTTCTGCACTTGCTACCTACATCTTTTGCTTCAAGAACTGTATTTAGGTTAGTGGGAATAGTTACATTTATTACCTCAATCCCTACTTTTCTTAAGCAAATAAAGGTTGATTTTATAAAGATACCTCTTCCTCTTCACGAGTATGAATTGTCTTGGATATTGCCTGCGTTTTGTGCTTGGTTAGCTACAATTATTGTTGAAAAATTTGTTGTCAGAAAATAGAAAAATATGTATTCTGTTCCTAAATCAATCACAGAGGCTCTTAATAACCGAAAACAATCTCAAACTTTTCGTTGTCTTTCCTCAAGGTATTATGAAGTTGATTTCTATTCTAATGATTACTTGGGGTTGGCACGAAATCCTCTTGTGAGAGAAAGAGCACAGGAATTGCTACAAAAGTATCCATTACAGAATGGAAGTACAGGATCACGTCTTCTCTCAGGAAATTATTCCTTGATAGAAGAGGCAGAATATATATTAGCACAATTTCATCATAGTGAAAGAGGGCTTATATTTAACTCAGGTTATGATGCTAATATAGGTATTTTCTCTTCTATTCCACAGAAAGGAGATATAGTACTTTATGACCAATATATACATGCTTCTATCAGAGATGGGTTACAGCTGAGTAAGGCACAGAGCTTTAAGTATAAGCATAATTCATTATCAGACTTAGAAGACAAACTACAGAGATTCTCTGAGGTTGCCAATACATTGTATATTGCTACAGAAGGAATATTCTCAATGGATGGAGATATTCCTGACTTAGTTGCAATTCTCACTTTAGCAGAAAAATATAATGCATATATAATTATAGACGAGGCTCATTCTGTAGGGGTATTAGGAGATAGGGGAGAAGGGTTATGCCAATTCTTAGGAGTAGAAAAGCGAATATTCTTACGATTGATTACTTTTGGTAAAGGAGTAGGTTCTCACGGAGCTATTGCATTAGCTCACGGGGAAGTTATAGATTATTTAGTGAATTTTGCTCGTTCCTTTATTTACACTACAGCTCCCTCTCCAGAGGTTATAGCTACCTTACTTGCAGCTTATGAATTATTGCCTAGCTTAGTATCTAGAGAAAAATTAAGAGAAAATATAGTTTTCTTTCAACGTAAAGTCCAAGAATTTGCTGTGAAAAATACACGAGAAATACATTTTATACCTTCTCAGTCTCCTATACAAGGGCTTATTATTCCTGATAATGAACGCTTGAAGAAATTGTCAGATAGCTTACAGTCTCAGGGGATAGGTGTAAAACCTATTTTCTCTCCTACAGTGCCTAAAGGACAAGAAAGATTAAGAATTTGCTTACATTCTTTTAATACTAAGGAAGAAAT
>CAJPPS010000062.1 GCA_905372595.1 uncultured Capnocytophaga sp.
CCGAGGAGGATATCTCTCAGGTGCCTAATCTAAAAACCATTGACGGCACGGCTATTCTTATGTCCGATCAGGTGAAGGACTTATGTAAAGGAAAAGGGATTGTTTTTGTAGAATAAAATATAATGCGAACACTTGTTATTGGTGACATACACGGAGCTTACTTGGCATTGCTTCAAGTAATGGAACGGGCACAGGTAACTCCTGATGACCTACTGATTTTCTTAGGAGATTATGCCGATAGAGGCAAGGAAACTCCTCAAGTGCTGGATTATCTTATAGCACTACAACAGACCCACCAAGTAATTTGCCTCAGAGGCAATCACGATGCTTTGTGCTGTGATTTTCTCTTGGGAAAGCCTATGTCTGAGCTATGGTATTCGCACGGCGGAAAAGCCACTGAAGAAGCCTATAAGAACTATTCCAAAGAAGACAAACAACCTCATATTGACTTTCTACAATCTCTGAAGAACTATATTCTAGATAGAGAAAATAGACTCTTCTTACACGCAGGGTTCACAGACCAAGGAGGTGTGGAACAGGAGTTTTTTGTAGAAAATTTTTATTGGGATAGAACCCTTTGGGAGTTAGCTCTTGCCACTCCTGAAGGCCTTGACCCTACCGATAGGTATTTCCCTAAGCGACTCAGCTTATACAAGGAGATTTATATTGGGCATACTCCTACCCTACGCTTTGGAACTGACCAACCTATGATGTGCCATAATGTATGGAACTTAGATACAGGAGCAGGTTTCAATGGTCGTGTAACTATGATGGATATCCATACTAAAGCTTTTTGGCAAAGTGATCCTATACCGAGCTTATATTCCACTAGATAAACACAAACTGATAAGAATTCGGCTTAAGCATATCTACTTATACCAAACTTATGTTCTTAATTAATCTTTTTTTGAAAGTAAAATCCTTAGTATATACCAGAACCTCCAATGATAAACAGCCAGATAAATTTTCCTCCAAACATAGCTTTAATAAGCATTGCTGGTACCAAACGTAATAAGGAAGTTTCTACCAAAATGAAAGCCAAAAGAACAAGAGCTACATAAGTATAGGTCTTTCTATAGAAAATAACTCTCTCACTATCTGCAGAATAAGCTACTAACTCAGGTGCTGACTTATAGTTTGTGTTATAGCTACTTTTATTATAGCTAGAATCATAATTTTTGTATTCATAATGAAAACAAGATTATTTTTAAAAGCTCAAATATACAAATTAATTAGAAAATAAAACACCTATCAGGCGCTGATTATTATCTTTTACAAATTAACAATTAACCATTAATAATTAACAATTGTCTTTTGTACCTTTGCATCTCATAAGTACTAAAGATAATGGATACTATTGCACAAAACCTGAAATTCGTACAAGAACGCATTAATAAAGCCTGTGAAGTAGCAGGCAGGGATCCTAAAGAAGTAAAATTACTACTAGCTACCAAGACGGTAGAGCCTACTCGTATCCAACAGGCTTTTAGCTTGGGCTATACCCTTATTGCAGAGAACAAAGTACAAGAACTTAAGGAAAAATATGAAGCTCTAAAACCTACTCCTCATACGAATCATTTTATTGGTCACCTACAGACTAATAAAATTAAGGATATCTTAAAGTGTGATGTTAGTTGTATAGAGTCTCTAGACCGTTATGATTTAGCCGAAAAACTCCATCAGAAGCTCTCCCAAGTAGGAAAAGAAATAGATGTATTTATTCAAGTAAATACTTCTGGTGAGGAGAGTAAGTTCGGGGTCGCTCCTGAGCAAGCACTAGAACTAGTAAAGCAAGTCGCCCAGTTTCCTACCCTACATATCAAAGGGCTAATGACAATTGGTCTTTTCAGTGCTGAAGAAGAAAAAGTACGTAAGTGCTTCCAGCTCCTTAAGAATATCCAAGAACAAATAATTGCACTTGGTCTGCCCAATGTAGAACCCAAAGAACTTTCTATGGGAATGAGTGGAGACCTTGAGATTGCTATTGCTGAAGGAGCCACAATTGTACGTGTAGGAACTGCCATCTTTGGAGAACGCATCTATCCTGATAGTTACTATTGGAACGAAAAGCAAGCCTAAACCATTGGGTATGATGTATGTAGATGTTGTACTTCCCTTACCTCTCCGACAGGCTTTTACTTATGAGGTCAATGAGGAACAAGCCTCTTTTCTGCAGGCAGGAATGCGAGTGGTGGTGCCTTTTGGAAAGTCCAAATTCTATACAGCTATTGCCCTTAGAACACATTCACATTCTCCTTCCTACCCTACCAAGCCCATTGAATTTATCTTGGAGGAAACTCCTATTCTTTCTCCTAAGCAATTGGAATTATTCTCTTGGATAAGCTCCTATTACTTAAGTACTTTTGGTGAAGTCCTGAAAATGGGTCTCCCTTCTGCTCTACTTCTAGAGAGTGAATCTGTTATAGAAAAAACAGAGCAAACTATTATCTCTCAGTCTCTTTCAGATGAGGAATTTCTGGTATATGATGCTCTATCTCAGGCTTCTGCACTTACCGCTAAGGAAGTAGAAAAGATCCTACAAAAGAAAAATCCAATTAAAGTTCTCAAGAGCCTATTAGAGAAAGGAGCTATCCGCCTGACAGAAAGGATATTTGAAAAATATCAGCCAAAACTACAAAAATATCTTCGATTTACTGAAAAATATCAAGATAAAAAGGCTGTTCACACTCTTTTGGATGAGAATTCCCTAAAAACAAAAGCTCAGGAAAAGCTTCTTTGGGCATTCATATCCTTACTTTCTCAAAAAAAGACATCTATTACCCCTGATGAACTCCTACAAAAAGCTGAAGTAGGGAAATCTGTCTTAAAAAAACTCATCGATTTAGAAATTTTAGAGATTTATACAGAAGCCATTGATCGGGTTTCTTTTTCCTCAAGTGCTAAATATTTCGAACTAACTCCCTCCCAAGAGAAAGCTTTCCAAGAAATTCAATTACAGTTTCAACAAAATAGCACTGTTCTATTGCACGGCGTTTCTTCCTCAGGGAAAACATTTTTATATAGCAAACTTATTGAATCTGTTCTTAAGGAGGGGAAGCAAGTATTATACTTAGTTCCTGAGGTTGGGCTTAGCGTACAACTGATGCACCGTCTGGAACTTTCTTTTGGAAATCAGATGAGTGTATATCATAATAAATACTCTACCAATGAACGAGTAGAAGTATGGAATAATGTACTTAACCAAAAAGAGAAAGCACAATTTGTACTAGGTGTAAGAACCGCTATATGCCTACCTTTCCAGAATTTGGGGCTTATCATCATAGATGAAGAACACGATCTCTCCTACAAACAGACAGAGAATAATCCTCGCTTACAGGTAAGAGATACTGCCCTTATGCTTGCCCACCTACACAACGCCAAAGTACTCTTGGGGTCTGCAACACCTGCTGCTGAGAGCTACCATAATGCAAGAATAGGTAAGTATGGCTGGGTACAACTCACAGAACGCTTTACAAAACAGCTCCCTCCCTCCATAGAACTTATAGACCTAAAAGAGAAAACTAAGAAAAAAGAAGTCCAAGGACACTTCTCTGATACACTTCTCAAAGCAATTGAAGAAACCCTCCATAGAGGGAAGCAGGTTATCCTCTTACAAAATCGCAGAGGTTATGCTCCTTATTTACAATGTGACACCTGTGATACCATCCCTCAATGTCCCAATTGTGATGTATCCCTTACCTATCACCAATTACAGAACCAACTACGTTGCCATTACTGTGGTTACACTCTTGCTAAACCTGTAAGTTGTCCCGCTTGTGGCAACCTTAACACCTTGCAGACAAAAGGACTAGGAACTGAAAAAGTAGAAGAAGAGCTCTTACAGTTTTTCCCTGAAGCTTCTATCGACCGTATGGATACAGATACGACCAAAGGTAAATACAATTTTGAGAAAATTATCCATCGATTTGAGAAAAAAGAGACAAATATCCTAGTTGGCACCCAAATGGTTAGCAAAGGGCTTGACTTCCCTGAAGTAGAATTGGTAGGAATTATGAATGCCGACTTATTTCTCTACCAGCCAGACTTTCGGGCAAACGAACGTGCCTTTCAGCTCCTAAGCCATATCGCAGGTCGCGCAGGCAGAAAAGAACAACAAGGGCGAGTCCTTATCCAGACTTATAACCCTTTCCAAGAGGTGTTACAACAGGTAAAAAGAGGGGCTTATGAAGAACTTATCCAGAAGCAACTACAGGAGCGTAAGGATTTTCATTATCCTCCTTTCTGTAGGCTTATTCGTATTACTTTCAAGCACAAGGAATTACAGAGAATTAATGAATCCAGTAACTGGTTTGCAGAATCCTTACGCTTAGGACTCTCCCCTTATGAAATAGAAGTTTTAGGAGCTGAATTTCCTCCTATTTCCCGTATCCGAAATGAGTATATCAAGCATATTTTGCTAAAAATCCCCCCAAAAGCAAGCCTTTCCCTAGTCAAAAACTATATATTACGAATAGAACAACGATTCTTCTCTATTGGTAACTTCCGTTCTGTTCAACTTTCTTACAATGTAGATGTATAGATTTTATCTATACCTTTATAGATTTTCTTTAAAATATAGATTGATTATAAATTTCTGTTTTTCTCTCAAAAAATAGACTCACAAGCACAAAAATTCAAACTTAATTAGTAATTTTGTGATGATTTTTAACCTTTATAACAATGGAACCAGAATCATCCTTCCGTAATTCCATAGGAACTGTTGATACTACAGGAAAGCGCATCTGGGCATACCCAAAAAAGCCCAAAGGACGCTATTATCGTTATCGAAAGTATGTAAGTTACTTACTATTAAGTATCTTTTTCATTTCTCCTTTCCTAAAGATAGATGGAAATCAGTTTCTTTTATTCAATATCTTAGAACGCCGATTTAACATCTTTGGATTTCCTTTCTGGCCACAGGATTTCTATTTGTTCGTACTTTCTATGATTATAGGAGTGGTCTTTATCCTGCTCTTTACGGTAGCTTTTGGACGTATTTTCTGTGGATGGATATGCCCTCAGACCATTTTTCTAGAGATGGTATATCGCCGTTTTGAATATCTTATAGAAGGCGACCGTAATGCCCAGATGAAGCTAGACAAGCAGGATTGGAATGGTGAAAAAATTCGCAAAAAGACCCTCAAGTGGTTTGTATTTTTTCTTATTTCTTTTATCGTTTCCAATGTATTTTTAGCTTATATTATAGGGAGCGACCAGCTATGGGTAGAAATCAAGGAAGGTCCTCTACGCCATTTGAATACTTTTATCTCTCTTCTGATTTTTACAGGAGTATTCTATTTTGTTTTTGCTTGGTTTAGAGAACAAGTATGTATCATTGCCTGCCCCTATGGACGCTTACAAGGGGTTCTTTTGGATAATAAATCCATCGTGGTAGCATATGATTATAAGCGAGGAGAAGGCGAAAACGGACGCAAGAAGTTCCGAAAAGGAGAGGACAGACAGGCTCAAGGAAATGGAGATTGTATTGACTGCTTCCAATGTGTACACGTATGCCCTACCAATATAGATATCCGCAATGGTACTCAGCTAGAATGTGTAAACTGTACTGCCTGCATTGATGCCTGTGATGAGGTAATGGTAAAGTCGGGAATGCCTAAAGGACTTATACGCTTTGCCAGTGAAGAAGAAATTGCTAAGAAAGAACCTTTCAAGTTTACCGCTCGTATGAAAGGATATGCTGCTGTATTAAGTATCCTCATAGGTCTTCTCATAGGTCTTCTTTTCTTACGAAGTGATGTTCAAGCCAATATCCTGCGCCTACCCGGGCAACTCTATCAAGAGGAAGGAGATATGATTAGTAATGTATATACTTATAAGCTGATTAACAAAACCACACAGGACTTTGATCATATCACTTTCAAAATTGTAGAGCCTAAAGAAGCTAAAATAGAGATTGTTGGAAATCAAGACCTTTCATTGGACAAACAAGCTATGGCAAGCGGAACTCTTTTTATCAAGATACATCAGGCTTTTCTAACTAAGTCAAAGCTTACTATTAAGATAGAAGTATATAGTGGAGAGAATCGTATAGAGAGTACAACTACTAGCTTTTCAGGTCCTATAATATTCTAAATCCTTACCATCTTTTCTATAAAAAAAATAGCCCTCATAAAGACTAATTATGAGGGCTATTTTTTAGTTTTATTAATCCTTAATTCCTGTTTGCTTTTCTATCCCTTTTCTGATAAGTTCATATAGGTTTAGATTACTATATTTCTCATATTCAGTAATAGCACCTTTCTTATTGACAAGAGATTGGGTTTTCTGCAAATAAAGGTTTACAATAGGAGTTGCAAGTGCTTTAGGATGTTGTTTTACAAAGGCTTTCATCGTTTTTCTTGCTTCAGGAAAATCTGTAGAAGGTGTATTATCTACCCCAAATATAAATGTTGTCAAGTCTGAAGCATAATTCACTTTTATCTCCTCTATTTTACTACTAGAGGGGAACTTCTCTATAAAATCACTCTCACTAAGAACAAGGTCTCCTAATTCTTTCCAAGAGATTGTCAAAGCTGCATCATTATACATAAATGGGCGAATTTCTGTAGCTTTCAGATACAATAGATATTCCTCAGAAAGATAATCCTTAAATATATTCTGCAAGTAACCTTTTTTAAAGTAGAAACCTGCAAAACCTTCATTCCACGCATCGGTTAGTCCATAACTATCCAATAGTTTCCGAAAAGAAGCTACAAAAGTTCCTTTTTCCTTATTGATATAAGGTGTTAAACAAGCAGGATATTCATAACTATCATCTGCTTGGATTGTAGCTAATTTTTTATCTGCTTCTTTGTAAAAAGCGTCAAATAAGACATCATTCTTAGCCTTATTAGTATTAGCTTTCATTTTCGTAATGGTTTGTTTTTGGAGGTCATTTATGCTCTTTAAAATACCCTCACAAGACTGCTGAGCAAAGCCTAATGAAGTAATCACAAGGCTTAAAAGTGTCATACAATATCTCATTTTTCTATTACATTTAATTCATTAATTCTCAATTCCTTAGGAATAATACCTAGATATTCCCAAGAGGAAACTCCACTCAAAGATGTTTTCTCTCCTGCAAAATTTCCTCTTGCATAATAAGTATTACCTGTATCTGGATCATAGGCTACAGCTATATCAAATTCATACCCTGGGCAGTTATCTTCTTTTGAACAATAGCTAAGCAAAATATGTTCCTTATTATTTTTTATATATGCACCATACTTAGAACTCATCGAACGCGAAACAGGCTTTCTTAGTCGATAGCTCATAGCCTTTTCTATTATATCTGAGATTCTTTCCATATATTCTAAGGGAGTGAGTTTTCCTTCCCTTAATTCAAAAGGATATTCCTGAGCATAACCACTACTACTCATTGTATTCACCACCTCAAAATAGCGTAGATTTTTAGCTTTTCCCATTCCATAACAAGCCTCCAAATGGTAATCAGATTCTTCCAGTCCCATTGATTCTTGTAATAACTCCATAAACTTTTCCTTAGTTGAAGCTTTACGGAAGCTCTGAATATACTCTGAATTGAATGATTCTGGTATCACGGAATCCATACCTTGCACTATCTCGGACTTGGGAACTAATGGATACCTCTTATGCCCTTCCTCTGCCTTTGTTACAAGATAGAAATGACGTACATAACGAGCATAAGCTGAATTGGATACCTGCCCTTTTACCTTAAAAAGAGCATTACTATCATATACACCTAAAAAATTATCTTTATACTGTGGAAAACAATGTGTGATTATTCCCACAAAAGTAACTAAAATAGCTAAGTATTTTATTTTCATTATGAAAAATATTATTTTTTTCTCTATTTCCAGAAATATTAAGTTGCAAAGGTACACATTTTTTAGAAAATAATTGCTAAAATATAGATTTTTTCACTTTACTAATTTACCCTCGTAATCAATGTGGTATTCCTCATAATTGAAATCCACTAAGTCAATACCTTGTGGGGTCATCTTAAAAGCAGGAGTGCGCTCAGAAGGCGACACAAAAATATCCTTCCCACTGAACTGCCAGAGGATTTCGCCCTGCTTGTTAAGTCGTGATATCTCCACCTCTCCATGGGTAATGTAATCATCTTGGTAAGGAA
>CAJPPS010000063.1 GCA_905372595.1 uncultured Capnocytophaga sp.
ATATAATGCATCAGTTTTCCAAGGAAAAATCTATTTTTATCCCTTTTGCGCAGGAATGGAAGCTTACGGAGAACACGATAGCCATCCAAAAGGAGATATTTTTGCCGGAATTGGAGGTAAAATTAGAGAATTTTGGGGCGATACCGGATAATTTTCTCATACCTATGGGATTATTGCAGGTCATTGTAGAGAATTCGCTGTTGCACGGGCTCCGTCATAGGCGCGAGGCTCCTTATGTATTGCGAATAGCGTTCTGGGATCGTCCGAAGCTGTATGGCATCAGTGTTACTGATAATGGGGTAGGTGTGGAGAACTCCAAGAAATACGAGGGGGTACGGCACGGTACCGGCTTGAAGAACCTAGAACGTATTCTCAAGATTATCAATAAGCATTTTCCTAAAGCCATTACTATAGATATGAATTCGCCTGCACCACTTTCCGGTCCAGATTGTCCTAAAGAAAGGGATAAATACCCAGGCACCTTAACGATTATTCAACTGAAAAAAGATATTGACTATGAGCGCATCTGAATACACTTATCTGGTCATAGAAGACGACCGTAGTATCTGGAAGAATATAGAACAGCGTATGAAGCGTTACCTGCAATGGCGTGCGGTAGGTTTTGTAGATGAAGTAGAGGAAGCCCTAGCAGTGATAGATAAGGCACGTCCGCAACTGATATTCTCGGATTGGAGTATTCGTGGCGGGAATGCCTACCAGATATTGACCCATATTCACCAAATACCTCTGTATAAGCCTTATATTATCTTTTTCACAGGGTATCAGAGTGAGAATCCGGAGATTCCTCAGATTGTCTTCAATGAGTTTCCGCTAGTGAGGAAGTATATAGTAAAGCCTATTTTCCAGAATCTTACGGAGCACTTAGAGGAGTATATACGAGAGGCAGAAGCGCTAGCAGAGGGGGCAGAGGGTACGCCTGTATTTATAGAGAATGACCTGAAGCAACAAGTGAGAATAGTGCCTCAGGACATCCTTTGTTTTCTGCAGGATGATAATAATCCGCGCCTGAAAGTGGTGCATACGCTTTCGTCAGAGACGATATACTTGAAACAGACGTGGGAAGAGATTCTGCGTTTTTGTCAGAGCCATCAACTACACGTTTTTGTGGCGCACACACGTAAGGCGATCGTGAACCGCAGTCATATCATACGGGTGAATCGTCCGTACATCTGGCTTCAAGGCGGGATGCGTATACAGGTATCCCGAGAGAAATGGGCTGAACTGAATCCCTAGAAAGAGACGCCTAGTCCTAAGGAGAGGACGGAGTTCTTAAAGTCATTATCCCTACTGATAGCAGCGTTACGCAAAGAAGTGTTGTTTTTATCAAAGGCGTTGGTTAAGGAATGCGTATAACGAGCTTCAAGGAAGAGATGATTTGTTAGGTGTATTGCTAGCCCAGCTCCTACCCCAAAGTCAAAAGAGGCGTAAGCACTCTTATCCACTGCTGAGGAGGCAGTATTATTCCCTGAATGATAGGATATTTGAGGCTTCCCTACCAAGAATCCGAACTGAGGTCCTGCCTGTAGGGTAAGCGGTCCTAGATTCACCTGAGCCATCACAGGGATATTGAGGTAATCCATCTGGATACGTTGTTCATACTGCTTGTTAAGTAATGAGTATTCCCATTTGGCTCCCTGACGAGAGTAGAGGAGTTCAGGCTGTATGGCGAGGACATCTCCTATAGGGAGGTTGAGGAACATCCCTGCATAGAAGCCACTGGTACCCTTTACATTGGAAGCCTCTACTGTTTTTCCACTGAGGGAAGCAAAGTTATACCCTGCTTTTACCCCCAAATTCTGTGCCTGAGAAGAGGCGACAGAAGCGACAGCTAGCGCTATCAACATTGCGAATTTTTTCATCTTTTTACGTTTTAATTACCAAGTTTTCATTGGTGTTGTTAATTCACAGAATAAAACACAAAAACCGTGCCAGAAATAGTTGCTGAATAATTAAAGAGCAAAGGGTACGAGCCGTACGGGGGCGGTGCGAAGCCGCACAGGCAATTTTTTTTCTTAAGAGTTGTATAGAAATAAATTGTCCGAGGCGACTCGCCTCTTTTTCTTTTGAGGTTAAAAAATATTTGTCAGGGGGTGCGAGTCGGTGTGAAGCCACACGGGCGATTTTTTTTCTCAGCACAAGGTACAATTTTGCGTTAGCGGAGGGTATGAGCCGTACAGGCAGTTTTATTAAGTACGAGCTACAGGCTTGTGTTAGCGGAGAATTGTGCGAGTGAGGGATATATTATTGGTCATAAGCCTTAGGCTTATGACCAATGTTTTTATATGAGTTTAGGAGTTTTTTTATAGGTTTTCCTTGATAATAGGGGTGAGATCAGAGAGCTTGGTAGAGCGAGCTAGGATGCGTCCGTCCTTACCGATAAGGATAGCTGTGGGAAGCCAACGGATGGCGTAGGTTTGTCCAGCCTCACTTTTCCAGTCGCCTGGTGCAATTCCGTGATGCCATAGGAGTTGTTCTTTCTGGATGAACTGTTGCCAGGCGTTGCGGTCGTGGTCATAGGAGGCGCTTAGGATGGTGAAATCTTTGTCCTTATAGGTGTCATAGAGTGCTTTGAGCTCAGGGATTCCCTTACGGCAGTCGGGGCACCAGGTAGCCCAGAAATCAATGAGGACGAGCTTTCCACGCAATTGGCTTAGGGAGATGTTTTTTCCTTGAGCATCTTCTAGGGTGATATCAGGAGCTTGCGCGCCGGGCTGTACCTTACTGAGGAGCTCCAAGGAGGCATCGAGTTCTTGGAGGTAAGGGTTATTATTGAGAGCGGGGTCAAGTGCTTTGCGGAGTTCTACGAGGGTAGGGTAGTCATATTGGTAAGCCAGCCGAGCGAGGAAGTAAGCTAGAGCAGGTGAGGCGGGTGCTTCTTTGATTTCCTGCTGGAGGTCAAGCATATTGTTTTGGGCAAGGGTGTTATACCTATGAAACCACTGGGTGTTCTCGGTAGAGGAGAGGTACTCCACGCCCCAATCGGGATTGAGGGTTACCTGTAGGGGTGCATTTTCTAAGTAGAAATGTATGCGAGGACCCTTTCCATTGAGCCGGATGGCATAGACTAGGGGTTCGGAGAGTTTTCCTTGGAATTGGAATACGCCATTTTGGATAGTGGTAGAATCCACGGGGGTATAGGTGCGGTCTTTGTATTGGTATAGGACTACTTGCCCTTGTTGAGGTGCTTTTCCGGTTAGGGTAAAGTGGTCGGATGTGGATTGGCTGAGGCTCAGGTTGTTAGCGGGAGCGGTTTCTTTCTTTGTGTTTTCTTGGCAGGCAGTAGCTAAGAGAACGGTGCCTATAGAGGCGATGCTATACAAAAAATATTTCTTCATAAAAAAATAAATATTAAATATAAGTACTTTAATTGATTGCAAAAGTAGAATATTTTTTTGAATATAAGGATTTAATTAACGAAAAGAGCTAAAGAATTAACAGTTGGTATTTTTTCTATATCTGAGCAAGAGGTATCCTAAGGCAGAGAACAGCAGGAAAATAGGGAGTACCCCCCATAGGGAGTAGGGGGATTTCTTTTTGTAGTGGGTATGGCTATGGAAGTGCTGCTTAGAGTGCTGTTGTTGGGTTATGGAATGTTCCTGAGCGGAATGTTCTTGGCGAGATTCTTGGGATTCTTGTGCGGTTAGGAGGCTCGTTTTTTTCAGGGAGATATGGGTATTGGGGTCGGGTTGTAGGGATATTTCCCAGCTAAGGGAGTGCTGTTGTAGGGATTGTGAGGCTTGGCTTATAAGGGAATCGGAGCGTGAGGAGTGTAGTTGTAGTGCTTGGTGTTGTTCTTGAGAGGCTTGCGTGTGGGAGGTCTGTAGTTTTTTGGGGGCGCAGGCAAGGGATAGGAGCAGTAGGGGGGATATTAGGTATTTCATAGGTTTTGAGAGATAAGGGATATGATTTTTTGTAATTTCTGGGCGTAGTTAGGGTCGGTTGCATAACCAGCGTTGGCAATTTCGCGAGCGAGGCGGTAGGGGTCATCTTTGTGAAGCATAGCAGGGGCATACCTTTTGTTGGCTGAGAGCAGTTGAGCGTGGTGCGTGAAGGACTCTTCGGGAGAGTTGTACTTACGGAACCAGTCACGGACGATATAGAGGAACTTTCCGTCGGTTCTTGGAGAGATAGATAGGACTTCAGGGAAGGCGTTCTTCTTATCAGGCGAGGGGAGCACTTCGGTTGTTTTGAGGAGTTGCCTGAGGTGCTCAGGGGTGTTCTTGGGGGCTTTGATGCCGAAGAACATATTGCCAGGGGCGTGAGTACCCCAGCCTGTTTCTAGGGCTGCTTGGGCAAGGATAAAGAGGTGAGAGATGCCCGTTTTCTCTTGGGTTGTCAAGGCAAAAGGGCGGTACTTGAGGATAAAATCTTTAGGAGACATATTTTTAAATTTTTTCTTATAACATAAGGGTAGGGAGGGGGTAAAAAAATAAATGAGTGGGAAGATAGGTAAATTAGTAATTAATAATTGCTAATTGACAATTATTTTGTATCTTTGTCCCGCAAAAAGAATTAGTAGATAAAGCATATGGCGAACTTAAAAGAGATTCGTAGTAGAATCACCTCCATCAATTCAACAATGCAGATTACCAGTGCGATGAAGATGGTTTCTGCAGCTAAGAGCAAGAAAGCACAGGACGCTATCGCCGCTATGAAGCCTTATGCCCAATCCTTGGGTACCCTATTGGGGTCGCTCAAGAGTGCATTGGGGACAGATTCTCCTTACCTTGCTCGTGAGCGGGAGGAACGCGTATTGCTCGTGGCGATTACTTCGGATAGGGGTCTCTGTGGCGGTTTTAATTCGGCAGTAATCAAGCGTTGTCTTTCCTTAATGGAGACTACCTATAAGGATAAGACCGTATCGCTGGTAACCCTAGGGAAGAAAGGGAACGACCTCTTGCGCAAGACGGGTCAAGTAGAGCGTTATGAGGAAGGGTTCTTCGACCACCTTAGCTATGCAAAGGTAGCGGACTTAGCCAGCGAGCTAATGGAGTATTACACTTCAGGAAAATACGACCGTATAGAGCTGATATACAATAGTTTTAAGAATGTAGCCACGCAGATACTCACCCAAGAGGTATTCTTACCTTTGACACTTTCGGCAGGGGAGGACACCGTTACCGATACCGAATTCCTCTATGAGCCTTCCTCAGAGGAGATTGTAGCGTCCTTAATCCCTAAGTCCTTGAAGCTCCAGCTATACAAAGCTGTCAGGGATTCCTTAGCCGCAGAACACGGGGCTCGAATGACTGCGATGCACAAGGCTACGGACAACGCTACGGAGCTGAGAGACCAGCTGAAGCTTACTTATAACAAAGCAAGGCAGACGACCATTACCAACGAGATTTTGGAAATCGTTTCGGGAGCCAACGCTTTAGGATAGAAGGAATGAATTGCCGAATAGAAAAAGAAAGCATATACTTGAATGGAGAGGAAGTCTTCACCGCAACGGGTGAGGACTTTTCTTCGTTTGCCAAGGGTGCTTACCGGCACTTGGAGCTGAATTACCCGAAGTTTTTCAAGATGGACAAGCTCAGCAAGCTGGCTTTTCTAGGGGCAGAGTACTTACTGATGGGCTATAGTGCTACCGAGAAGGAAGGTACGGCGCTAGTGCTGGCCAACCGTTCAGGGAGCTTGGATACGGACTTGGTACATCAGCAGGCGCTAGAGGCGGGGGAACCTGCCAGTCCGGCGGTATTTGTCTATACCTTAGCTAATATCTGCCTAGGGGAGATAGCCATACGGCACCAGCTCAGGAGTGAGGGACATTTTTTTGTTTTCGACCACTATCCAGAGGAATTTTTTATACAATACAGCCAGTACCTTGTACAGGAGGGACTTGCCGAGCGGGTACTCTGTGGCTGGGTGGAGCTTTTGGGAGCGGATTACTCCTTGAAGTTCGTGATATATTAACCAAGAACGAATGAAATTACATAGAAACCTAGTGGATGCCGTTACCGATGGCTTCCTACAGATCACCAATGATGGTCTTTATGCCGATAAGGTCATAGAGCGTCTCCTTAAGCGAGATAAGCGCTGGGGGAGTAAGGATAGGGCGTTCATCGCCGAGACCCTCTACGAGCTGGTACGCTACAAGCGGCTATATATGGAGATAGCGCAGGTGAGCGCACCGCTGACGGTGGTGAGCTTTCGCCGTGTGTTCGCTGTATGGGCGGTGCTCAGGGGTATTCCGCTACCGGATTGGTACTTTGAGGAGACTCCGGAGCGACGTATCAAGGGGCGATTTGCGGAGCTTTCGCAGGTGCGCAAATATCGCGAATCGGTACCGGACTGGCTGGACGCACTAGGGGTGAGCGAGCTAGGGGAAGCGGTATGGACAAGAGAGCTACACGCGCTGAACCAAGTGGCACCAGTAGCCTTGCGGGTGAATACGCTGAAGGTGAGCAGGGAAGCTCTCCAAGAAGCCCTCACAGGGGAAGGCTATCCGTGTAGTGTAGTAGAAGGGTCGCCAGATGCGTTGGTTTTGGCTTCACGGGCGAATGTATTCTTGAGTGAAGCCTATAAGCAAGGGTGGTTTGAGGTGCAGGACGTCTCTTCCCAGCAGGTAGCTCCGATGGTGGAAGCCCGTGCAGGGATGAAGGTAGCCGACTGCTGTGCAGGAGCAGGAGGGAAGACCCTCCACCTAGCTATGCAGATGCAGAACAAAGGAAAGATTGTGGCTATGGATATCTATCCGCAGAAGCTCCAAGAGCTCTCGCGAAGGGCTAAGCGCAATGGGGTGTTCAATATAGAGACGCGGGAGATAGATACCAAATATCTCAAGCGCCAAGCGGGCACTTTCGACCGAGTGCTGATAGATGCGCCTTGCTCAGGCTTGGGGGTGCTCAGGCGTAACCCCGATGCCAAGTGGAAGCTTACCGAAGCATTCCTCGATGAGGTACGTACCACCCAGCAGGCGATACTCAGGCAGTATAGCTCCTTGACCAAAGCAGGAGGCAAGCTCGTATATGCTACTTGTTCTATCCTGCCGAGTGAGAACCAGCAACAGGTGCAGGCATTCCTTGAGAGCGAAGCCGGCAGAGGATTTCAGCTGGTGAAAGAACAGACCCTCTGGGCAAGTGAAGGCTATGACGGCTTCTATATGGCACAGATGAACAAAAAATAAAGTGCGAGGTGTGAAGCCAGGGCGAGTCGCCCCTGACAATTTTTTTGCCCCGCCTCCGCTAGCTCGTGCTTATTATAGAGAAGAGCTTAAAGCTCTACAAAGGGCACGAGGTGCGAGGTGTGAAGCCACACGGGCGGTTTTTGCTTTAAGAACTTTATAGAAATAGATTGTCCGAGGCGACTCGCCTCCCACACGGGCATTTTTTTCCGCTAGCAGGGGGTATAAGAATAATTACCTGTGCGGTTCGCACCGACTCGCCCCCACGAGCAGAATGCTCGTGCCAGCAGGGGTAAAGGTATGAAATATTTTTGGAATAGCAATATTTTTACTTCAATTATTTTCATAGGTAGATTTAACCCGCGTAATTTTTACCATTTGCAACCACCTGTTTTGTTGCGTTTTACCAAATCAAGACAGATTTTATGAATGGAATCATTTTGCATTTGTGGAATTTTATCCAATGCTAATACAATGGAATCTATACATACAAAGTCCGTATAGCTCATATCTCCTCTTATAATTCCTAATAGAAATAAATCACCTGATATTGACAAATTATATACAGGAAAAGATTCTGGATCATATTCTCCACTATTTCTGACTTTCAAGTATTTAAATTCTATTAAACGACCTATTATCGTTTTTATCTTATAACTTGAAATATCTTCTATATTTAGTTTAGAAAAATAATAACTTAAACTTTCTTTTCCTTCTTTCTTATCTGCTATCCTCAAATTAACAATCTCTTCTATTTTTTTATAAATCTCTTCTTTACTTAAAATAGTATCTTTTTGGGTTTCTATTTTTTCAGAAAAGACAATACCTTTTTTAGGTGTATTAAAACAACTTAAAAAACATATACCTATTAGTAAGCTATATAGAAATATTTTCTGGATCATAATCTTTTATAATTTT
>CAJPPS010000064.1 GCA_905372595.1 uncultured Capnocytophaga sp.
AAATATAGAAGTTCCCTACTTACTTCTCTTTTGTCAATTAAAAAAAATATGGTACCTTTGCCACCTAAATATTTATAAATTTATAAAAATGAAAAAATTAGGTTTGGCTTTGTGCCTAATAAGCGCTATTGCCTTTGGACAAAATAAAAAAACAGGTTGGGATGCGGCTAAGCTCAAAGGAAAAGTAAAAACATATCGTATTCTAGATTATCGTATAGATGAACAAGGAAAACCTTTCAGAGGTAATACAGAGCTTCTTACAGAATTTAGCCCTAAGGGACGTACAACCAAAATTCGTATTGACAATAATGGCGTGATTATGTCCTACCACGATACTTATAATGACCAAGGATACTTGATAGAATCTGTCTCCAAGGATGAGGATAACAAAACCCTTTCCACAAACCTTTATGAGTATGACAAGAAAGGAAATCGCATCAGGCACGACCTGCTTACAGCTCAAGGGAATATCTTTATGAGTAATTTCTCAAAATATAATGATAAAAACCAACTTATAGAGAAATCCAGCTGTGTAGGAGGAGAATGTGATGAAAAAAGTATATTCACCTATGATACCAAAGGATACCTTATTCAAGAGGATAAATACAAAAAAGAGGCTCTCGCCAGCAAAACCATTTATAAAAATGACCCCAAAGGAAATCCTCTAGAAAAAATCACTTATGATGCTTCAGGAAAACTCCTAAGAAAAATAACTTCTACTTATGACAAAGAAGGTAATGAAACGGAAAATATTATTTATAAGGAGGACGGAACTATTGCTCAAAAGAAAAATTATACTTATGAATATGATAAAATGAGAAACTGGGTCAAAAAGACTGAAAGCGAAAATGGAGAACTCTACCTTATCATAGAACAGAAATTTGAATATTACAAATAAGAGAAGGCTACCTGCAGGTAGCCTTCTTATTTTTCACATCAATCATTGAACTTTTGGGTTACAAACATCATCCTATTATAGAGTATAATTACAAAGGCTACCTTAAGAAGATAGCCTTTATTTGTTATATTATTACCAACCTGGATTTTGTTGCCATTTTCCCTTTTCAAAGGAAATATCAGCAGCTGGAATAGGCCAAGTAAGCTTATAGTTCCCTGCTGAAATATTCAGCTGATAGTATTCATCGGCAGGTGTAGAGAAAATCGCTGCTACATTCTGAGGAGTCCCTCTGACTACGCCTAAGTTCCAACGCTTGATATCGTATAAGCGAAAGCCCTCGAAGGCTAACTCACGATTGCGTTCGTTTTGGATTTCAGTAAAAAGTGCTGTTCCTGTAGCTGTAATAGAGGTAGCTCCCGATATACGTGCTGTCCTAAGTGCATTAAGATAGGTTTTCGCATTGGTCTCGTCTCCATTCTTATAAGCAGCCTCAGCGGCAATAAGGTATAGCTCAGCTACACGGAGCAATTTTGGCTTGTGCATATAGGTAGGTAGTCCTGAAAAATTGATTTTTAGATTATTATTATCAGGATATTTGGTTACCAGATAAATATCCCTATACACAGTATTTCCGTAATCTACAAAGAGCTTAGTGAAGTAAATACTTTTCCTACGGTCAGCTGTATCGAATAAATCTACAAAGGACTGGGTAGGAATAAAACTTGGATTATAGAGGAAACGCCTTAAGCGTCGGTCATAGTTATTAGCCCCTATATAGATATCATTAGACTTAGGTAACTCATCACTCACTCCTCCAGCAATACTTGTAGGAGCCTTTGCAAAAAGTTGCACAATACTCTCTGTTACAGCATCTTCCTTCCAAATAGCAGCGAGTGATGTTTGGGTTGTTGCAAGTGGATATGTTCCTGCATCAATCAGAGCCTTTGCAGTAGCATAAGCCGTAGCCCATTCTCCTTTGTAGAGAAGCACACGAGCCTTAAGAGCCTTCGCTGCATCTATAGTAAAGGTAGTAGAGCCAACTGTTCCAGCTGTATTGGCAAGCAATTCTTCAGCTTGTGCTATATCCTCTAAAATAAAATCATAAGTTTCTTTTAAAGAACTAGGAGCTGGAAAATCTGTCACCTTAAATTCTTTTATAATAGGTAATCCATAGGCTGATGATTCATCATAAGCTCCACAGAAGTGAGTTACTAGATATGTATAATAATAAGCACGCCCTAGGTAAAGTTCTCCCAAATTACGTTGTATTTGAGCTCTTTCTACACGTTCTCTCTCTTGTACAATAGGAATATTTGGAATTCCTTTCAGTGCTATATTAATATCTTGAATAGCTTTATAGTAAGCCATCCAAATGGCAGCTGTAGTTGCGTTAGAGGAAGTGAAAGTACTCCAGCGATGTATCTCAGGGAGAGTTTCATTATTTCTACGTACAGCATTAAGAAAATCTGCTTGTACATCAGTACTATACATAGCATTCCCATAAGTATTTTCACGAAGCCCGTCATACATTCCATTCACCCAATACTGAGCATCTTCTATATTAAGGAATGATTTATGTTCACTGAGTTCATTAAAAGGTTCTTGTTCTAATTTGACACAGCTATGCAAGGAGAAAGCTGCAAGAACGTATAGTGGTAATCTATTAAATATCTTTTTCATTATTTCTAAAATTTAAGTTCAACCCCAAAAGAAAACTGTCTTGAAGGAGGATAGCCTCCTAAAGATATAGGATTAGAAAATTCAGGGTCTGCCCCTTCATATTTGGTTAAAGTAAAAATGTTACGAGCTGTACCATATAAGCGAACTCCCTCGAAAAATCCTATTTGCTCAATGACTTCCTTAGGAAGTGTATAGCTCAAGCTAATACTCTTTAAGCGGAGAAAATCTGCATTTTGTATTAAGCGAGAATCTCCAGAATATACAAAGGTTCCCTCTGTAATTTTTGGATGGCGAGGATTATCTCCTACTGCTTTCCAATAATCAAACACTTTACGACTGATATTCCCAGAAGCGAATGTACCAGGATTTTCACTATAACGCATATCATTATTCACTTTCCAGTTACCCACTGTAAAGGAGAAATTCATATCTAAGCTAAATCCTCCATAAGTAACAGTCCATCCGAACCCTCCATTTAAAGGTGCATGCATTTTCTTCCCTGTAGTTTGTGCCAAATTAGTATTATAAGAGGTTGTTATCTGGCTATCATCAGTTTGTGTTTCCATCTTATCGGCACCAGGAATATACCACTGGGTAAGCCCTGTATTGGGATCTATTCCTTTACGAAGTACTGCTGTATATTCAAGAGGGCGACCTATCTTAAATCCTAAATTACTATTAAGGCTGACTAGAGATTCTCTTCCCTCGAAAATTTCTGTTATCTTCTGTTGGTTATAGTTCATATTAAAATAAGGACGGATACTTAAGTTATTTGCCTCATTATAATATACTCGTGAGGAAATACTCACATCTACCCCTTGATTTTGCATTCCTCCTGAATTCCCATAAAGCTGGGTACGCCCACTAGTAGAGTTATTATCTCGATAAGCAAGTACATCATAAGTCCTACGATTGTAATATTCTACATTAAGAGAAGTATTGTGCAAGAGAACAACATTAAGTCCTAGACTTGTTTTCTGTTGCTCTTCCCAACGTATATTAGGGTTCCCTAACCTATTGAGAGTATAACCAGTTTGTGAATCATATAATAGAGATGGGCTTATTACATTAATATTACTATAATTAAGTCCTCCTGCATTTCCTGAAATTCCTGTACTCATGCGCAAGTTTAGATCGGTAAGCCATTTTACATCTTTAAGAAAAGCTTCTTTTTTGATCTTCCACATAGCCCCTACTGCCCAGAAGTTGGCATAACGGTTGTTGGCTCCAAAGTTAGAAGATCCATCACGACGCCCTGAAAAATCTAGAAAATAACGATTCTGATAATCATACTCTAAGCGAGCAAAATAAGAATTAAAGGCACTGACTGTTTTGCTGTCTCCTGTATAAACTTCTTTGCTTCCGTGAGAGAGCATAGAAAGTCCATCCGAGGGCTGTCCTGTGGTACGCGATTCTAATGCTTTAGAAATATTTTCAATAGATTCCTGCCCTAAGAGAGCAGTAAAACTGTGTGAAGCTCCTAACAAAAATCTGTATTCTAGGGTATTAGTAAAAGTCTTTCTATAAGATTTACTCTCAGATACTTGTGTATAAGCTATATTCTCATAACCAAATCTGTAATCAGTGAATGAACGTAATTGTTTGTTTTGAGATTCTCCTTCACTATACTGAACCCCTCCTTGTGTTTTGAATACTAAATTTTTAATAGGCTCAATCGTTAAGTATCCTATAGGCATTAGGTCAGTTCCATAGGAGTTACTAGGATGCTTCTCTGCATCATACTCTGGGTGATAGAATCCTGTGGCACGTCCTGTAATCCCTGTAATAAAGTTTTTTCGGCTTCCATCTGGATTGGTAGGAGTATAAAGTGGCAAAGCAAGTACTCTTGCTCCTGCTACAGTAGACCGTCCTCCTTCTCGCTCACTATACCCCGCAGAGAGTGAAAGCCCAGCCTTAAGCCATTTATTAATACGAGTATCTACACTTGTACTAAGGTTATAACGCTTGAAATCTTGAGAAGGAGCTGTAGAACCTTCTTGCTTTAAATAACCTGCTGAAAGATAATAGGTTGTAGAGGCTGTTCCTCCTGAAATAGAGACATCAGTACGAGTGGTAGGTACGAAATCGCGGAAAAAGACCTTATCCCAACGGGTATTGTAGGGATTTTCAGCTAAGATTTTCTCTACTGCTCGCTGTGTATCTGCCTCTGTACGGCCTGATACGCCTGCTGCTGAACGTATTGCTGCAGGATCTCTCTGTGACCAAAATTCTAAATACTCACGAGGAGTCATCATATCATCAAAGAACTTACGGCTGGCACTTGTAATTGCATTGAATCCAGACTGATGACTAATAGAGATATTGGTTCGTTCATTAAATCTACCTCGCTTGGTAGTAATAAGAATCACTCCATTAGCTGCTCGTGACCCATAAATAGAAGTAGAAGCCGCATCCTTAAGCACTGTAACACTCTCTATATCATTAGGGTTAAGATCTGTCATAATACCAGAACTTACTTGCATTCCATCTACTATATAAAGAGGAGTTTGGTTTGAGACACTTCCTTGAAGTGCTGACTGGAAGTTATTAAAACCGTGAATAAGCACACTTGAGGAGCTACCTGGACGTCCTGAACCTGTGGTGACCACCATCCCTGCTACACGTCCCGCAAGAGCATCCATCGCATTAGCATCAGGAGTTCGTGCTATTTCCTTACCCTGTACAGTAGCTATAGAAGCTACCGTCTTACTCCCTACCTTAGGAGCTCCATAACCTGTTATGACAAGCCCTGTATCTATCTCCTGTACATCTTCCTGCATCGTGATATTCATTATTGTAGATTTGGCTGTCACTTTTTTCTCAATATTCTTCATCCCCACAAAGGAGTAATAAAGGACATCCCCTACCTTAGTAGCAATGGTATATTGCCCTTTTTCATTCGTAGAAGCTCCCTTGCTAGTTCCTTTGATAAGGATAAACACACCAAGCAAGGGTTCTCCTTGCCCATCTTTCACCGTTCCTGTAACGGTAATATTCTGCCCAAAAACCAGAGGAGTGGTTAGTAAGAACAGAATAAATCCATAGAAAATTTTTAGTCTCATTTCCATCTTTTTAAGAGTGCAAATATCTATAAAAAAAATGAAACTAACAAATATTTCTTTTTTTCTTTTGTTAATAAAAAAAAATCGCTTTATTAAGGTTTTTAATAAAACGATTTTTCTTTTTAAGACTTAAACATCCTTATTGCTTAATATCTGTAAGTAAGACTTAGGTTAAAGTAACGTCCATTACCACGAGCATATTCAACATCACGGGCTACGTGCATAGAAGCTACTGTATAATATACCTTATCCATAAGGTTCTCTATCCCTAAGCCTAAAGATAGATTCTTATTAAAGGCATAGCCTGCACTGAGAGAGAAGAGGTCTATAGAACGAATGGCACCTTGCCCTTCGTTGTATTTTCCTGTAGCTGGATCTACCAAAAAGCGATCGCGTTCTCCTGAATGTAAATAGTTCAAACGTACAAAGGAATTCTTAGTTGGTTTTACATTGGCATAAATAGTAGCTTTAGCTGGAGAAATAGAAGAGCTATTCATATAAGTGTCAAAACTATTACTCGTTTTGGGTTTCTTCTTTCCTTCATAAGAAATATAGCTACCACCAAGGGTAAGCCAATGTGTAGGGTGTACATCCAGAGCTACCTCGAAGCCATATATTCTTTGTGGGTCTTTGCTCACTACCCAAAAATGTGTAGCTCTATCCATTTCCAATTCGCTACCCAATTCAGATGTTGTATAGAAATAGGAACCACTAAGATCCAGATACTTTCCTATCTGAGAATAGAAGCCTGCCTCATAATTATCTACCACTACAGGGTCAGTATTGATTTTTCCTTTAAGTGCATCAGCACTTGTAGCTTCACGTACTGTACGTCCTAAATCATAAATGGAGAATCCTTGTGAATAAGACACAAATGGTTGGAAATATTTATATTGGTTGTAAGAAAGTCCTACATTAGGCGATAAGTTTTTGTAGTAAAGATTATCCCCCGCCACAATGGTTACTGGGTCTGTATTCCTATTGCGTAGTGCTTCAAAAGTAGGGATAGATACATTGATATAGTCATAACGTGCACCTGCCTTAAGTGTCCAATAGTTGTAGAGAGTAACTTTTGCTTGCAGGAAAGGAGCTGAATTATAAGCCGTTAGCATAGGCACCCAAACACGCCCATCCACAAGGGGTTGTCCTGTTTTGTCAATAAGAGCATCTGCTCCATAGAGTAGGTAAGCAAAGATATTTTTGCCTAGTAAGAATTTAGAAGTAAGTTGGGCACGAATTCCATATTTCTCTCCTATAATAGTAGCTTGTCCGCTAGTACTACGCCAGCGAGGTGCTCGAGGATTGTGGCGACGATAATCAGCCATAAGCTTATAGTGCTGGGTGAGAGCTACTACTTCTAAGTCTGTATTAGAAAATATATTATTGGAGGTAGCTTTTAGATAGGCATTATGGGCATAGTAAGTACCATCAGGTTTTTCTTCTGGACTTCGAGAACCAAAAACTCCTATACGAGGACTTATTCCGTACTGCCCTCCTGAAGCTACTAAAGGAGAATTTTGGATACTTTGGAAATAGTTATACATACCCTCTATTTGGCTATTTTCATCTATCTTATATCCGAGCTTCACCATTCCATTATAGGAACGAATATTCCCCAATCCATAACGAGGAGAGATATACAAGCCTTCCCCATCAATAGCGGTTCCTGTTTGTCCTAAAGCTCCTGCTACCAAATAGCTAAAACCTTTGTAATTCCCATAGAATTGTTGCTTGAGGTCATAACCAAAGCCCTCGTCCTCCTTGATAGATTCGTGAGCAGAAGCTCCTATAGTAGTCTGTCCTCCTATGACCCCACTTTCGGGTACTTTTTTGGTTACAATATTCATCACGCCCCCTACACTTCCATTCCCGTAGATAGCGGAAGCCCCTTTGACAATTTCTATACGCTCAATAGCAGAGGGATCTATAGTACGTAGGCGAATACTGTTTTCTCTCAAAGGAGAAGACTGGGGTATTCCGTCAATAAGCACCAACATACTTCGTCCGCGCAGCGTCTGATAACGGTTATTAGTCGTATTGCTAGATAGTGCCAAGGCTGGTTCTACCATTCCTATCAGTTGCGAAAGGTCTGGAGCTATTTGTATAAACTCCTTAAGCTGTTTTTGGTCAATAACTGTTACATTGGCTACAGCATTGGTCTTTTTCTCAACTATACGATTAGCTGTAATCACGACTTCCTCCAACCCAAGAGTATCTTTTTCTATATTATATGCTTTTGGCTGTTGTGCATAACCTATAGCAGAGAAAGACATAGCAAAAATGGCTATTTTCTTCATAAAAACAATTTATATATTTGGGTGCAAATA
>CAJPPS010000065.1 GCA_905372595.1 uncultured Capnocytophaga sp.
GTTCTTAAGGTATAATTCACTTACCTTATCCCAGTTGATAACATTGAAGAAAGCCTCAATATATTCAACACGGCGATTTTGATAATGTAGGTAATAAGCGTGTTCCCAAACATCTAATCCAAGGATAGGAGTTCCACATTGGCAATGAGGCATTAGTGGATTATCCTGATTAGCTGTCGCACAGATACTTAGTTTTCCTCCTTTATGAGCGCAAAGCCAAGCCCAACCAGAACCAAATTGAGTAGTTGCAGCCTTTGAGAAAGCTTCCTTAAAAGCTTCAAAGGAACCAAAATTTACATTGATAGCCTCAAGAAGCTCACCTTTTGGAGTTTGTTCTTTGTTAGGAGAGAGAATTTCCCAGAATAAACAATGGTTATAATATCCACCACCATTGTTACGAACAGCTTTGTTCTCAACATCTAAGTTGAAGAGAATATCTTCAATAGATTTTCCTTCTAAAGGAGTTCCTTTAATAGCGTTATTTAGGTTGTCTGTATAGGCTTTGTGGTGCTTGGAGTAGTGAATTTCCATTGTACGCGCATCTATATAAGGCTCTAAGGTATCATACGCATAAGGAAGTTGAGGTAATTGAAATGACATAAAATTTTATTTTTTAATAATAAAGCGCAAATATATAAAAAAAATTGATACTATACAAATATTATTATAGAGCTTTTTTTAACAATATGAGACTATGTTCTTTTCCTAAGGATTGATTATACAATAGTAGGTAACTTGTTGGGTTTTGTTTGCCTTCTTTTTCAGGATAAAGTTTCATTTCAGGAGGAATAATACCTGTTTTGAGAATGTGGCAGGCAGCCCATAGTCCGAAACTAGAGGCTGTAAAGAACTCTCCACATAAGTGCTTGTAACATAAGATGGGTACAGAGGGAAAAAGATGTTCAAAATGTGAAAAATAGGGAGTGTCTGCTATATTGCCATTTCTTCCAGAAATGACCATTTCTATATCAGAGAGAGTGATTCCTTCTCTGGAGAGGAAATTTTTGACAAATTCGGCTATTTCGTTAGTTTCTAATTGATTACATAAGGAAATATTAATTACTTCGGCAAAAGAATTTTCATTCTTTTTATCAGATAAAGCAAAAAAAGAAGCCCCTTCTCCTAAACAAATTCCAGAAGTCTCTGATGAGAGCAAATCCTCAGAGAGTTCCTCTTTCTTCTTGAGAATCCCTGCTAATTCATACAGATAAAGAGTGTGAGGAGCCTGTTCTTCTACACCTCCAATGAGGATTTCCTTTAGAAGGCTCTGTTCCATTTGCATCTTGGCTTCTAATAAGGCACTTTCAAAAGAAAAATTTCCATTTACATAGGTGAAATTCATTCCTTTGCATTGCATATTTAGGGCTATCTGTCCTGCTACAGTATTATGGGTAGATTGTATGAAGGCTGTAGGGGTTAGGTACTGTTCTTGATTATCCAATATACCCTTGAGGAATTTCTCGGAATCCTGTAAGCATCCCATTCCTGTACCCACAAGAATAGCTTCAGGCATAGCTATTTGAGCCTGTTTCAGAGCTTCTGTAGCAGTTGCTACGCCCATTTTTACCCCTTTTGCCATTCGGCGGCTTGCAGCAGGAGAAATGAAAGGCTTGTAATCAGGTTCTAGAGCGATAAGTATATTGTCTCCTTGTTTTTCTAGAAAAGAAAAAGGAAAAGTGCTTGTGAAAGTAGGCTGGCAAGAGATACAGGACAAACCATTAATAAAGGTACGACTCATAGACGAAGAATAAAAGCTGAGAATTTATAAAAAAAGGCTGTCCAATGACAACCTTTTTTAATTATGTTTAAAAATAGAAAATTATTTTCGTATTTCTTTGATACGGGCTTTTTTACCACGTAATTCACGATAATAGAAGATACGAGCACGGCGTACTTTTCCGCGTTTGTTAAGTTCTATTTTCTGAATAGCAGGCATATTGATAGGGAAGATACGTTCTACTCCTACATCACCTGACATTTTACGAATAGTGAAAGTTTCTGTAGCTCCTGTTCCTCTACGTTGGATAACTACTCCCTTAAAGAACTGAACACGAGATTTCTCACCTTCTTTAATCTCATAATACACTGTAATAGTGTCTCCTGTTGAGAATTCAGGAAAATCTTTTTTGGTAATTAAGCTGTCTTGTACATACTTTACTAAAGACTCCATAAAAATATTAAAATTAATTCTAAGTAACATACACGTCCTTCGCCAGAGGTTGCGTAGCGGGTGCAAAGATAGTATTTTTTTTTTATCCTTATACAAAAAATAAAAATATTTTTATGGATATATTTCTCTCAATTAAAAAAAATAAGTATTTTTGTAGCTCAAAATAATGAATTATCAAAAAATGATGAAATACAATACTATCTTTCTCGCATTTTTGTCTTTCCCCTTGTGGTCACAAGAGAAAACGTGGTCGCTTACCGACTGTATAGAATATGCTGTGGCTAATAATATTTCTGTTAAGAAAACAGAACTGAATCAGCAAACAGCCACAGTTAATTATCATCAAGCCAAAAGTAACCGCCTACCTAGTGTCAGTGGAAATGCTTCCTTAAATGTTAATAATGGATCAGCAATCAATCAAATTACCAACGATAGGGTGAATCAGACTATACTAACCAATAGTCTTGGGGTAAATGCCTCGCTTCCTCTTTATCAAGGAAATAAATTAAACCTACAAATACAACGTACAGGGCTAACCCTAGAACAGAATGAATTATATGTCAAAGAAGCGAAGAATAATATAACTCTTAGTGTGCTTGAGGCTTACTTGCAGGCTCTTTATCAGTATGAGAATATCGCTGTAGCGAAGAATACCGCTCGCTCCTCAGAAGAGGAATTGGCTCAGGCTAAAAAACGCTTTGCCAGTGGGGCTATTGCAAAAATAGACCTGATAGAGATAGAAACACAAAACGCTAATAATCAGTATAATATCATACAAGCACAGAATCAGTACGAAACACAAGTACTTACCCTAAAACAACTCTTGGAACTGCCTATAGGAACTGATTTTAAGATTCAAATTCTCCATAAGGAAGAAGTAAGCGAACCAATTGAGGATAAAGAAGTTATTTTCCGAAAAGCTCTTGAACAGCTTCCCAATGCCAAAATATATGATAAGCAAAAAGAAATCGCACAGAAGGATATACAAATAGCTAAATCGGGCTATCTTCCTACTCTTTCATTAAGTGCTGGGCTTAATACAGGTTATTCGAATCGGGCTAATGAATCCTATAAAACTCAGTTGGATAATAATTTTGGTCAAACAATAGGGCTTTCGCTCAATATTCCTATTTTCTCTCATTATCAGAACAGAAATAATGTTGCTCTGGCGAAAATTTCAGAATCTCAAGCTGAATTAGACAAAAAGCAGGCAGAGAAAGACCTTTATACTAAAATAGAAACTGCTTGGCATAATGCAACCACTCGTCAGGCACAAGAGGTAGCCTCCAAGACAGCAAGAGATAATGCTAAGCTAGCATATGAATTAGCTCAGAAAAAACACGAATTTGGAAACCTTACCAATACAGAACTTCTAGTGAGTAGAAATACTTACCTTAATGCAGAACAGATCTATCTGCAAAATAAATATATGGTAGTTCTTTATCAGCAATTATTGAATTTTTATCAAGGAAAACAAATAAATTTATAAAAAACAAATACCAAACAAAAGAATGAAAAAGATAATAAGAAATAGTATTTTTCTCCTTCTGCTTATAGTGGTAGGCTATGGAGTGTATCATTTTTTCTTCAGGGAAAAACCAGCTATCATAGTGATACAGAAGCAGAAAGTAGAAAAAGGAGATGTAACCACAGAAGTAACAGCTACAGGGAGTGTACAGCCTGTAGATGAAATAGAGGTGGGTACTCAAGTTTCTGGATTGGTCAGTAAGATATATGTTGATTATAATAGTCAAGTAAAAAAAGGGGAGCTTATAGCAGAGCTGGACAAAACTAACTTACAGGAAAATGTTATCAACGCTCAAGCCAATTACAATGCCTCCCTGAATGAGGTTACTTACTACCAACAGAATTATGATAGAAAGAAAAGTATGTATGAAAATCAGATAATTAGCAAGGCTGATTTTGAACAGGCATATTACCAATTGCATAATGCCAAAGCGGCAGTAACACAACGCTTAACAATGTTAAACCAAGCCAAAACTAATCTTGGTTACGCTAATATCTATGCTCCTATTGACGGAATTATCCTCAGTAAAGAAGTAGAAGTAGGGCAGACTGTTGCTGCTTCTATCAGTGCTCCTACTCTTTTTAAAATAGCTAAGGATATTAAGAAAATGCAAGTAGAAGCCAATGTAGATGAGGCTGATATAGGTCAGGTAAAGTTAGGACAACGGGTAACTTTCACTGTAGATGCATACCCCTTGGAGGAATTTCAGGGAAAGGTATCTCAAGTGCGTCTTTCACCTACAACAACCTCCAATGTGGTTACTTATACCGTGATTATTGAGGCTGATAATTCAGAAGAAAAGCTAAAACCAGGACTTACAGCTACTATTGTCATTTATACTAATGAACTAAAAGGAGTAACAATTGTTAATAATAAAGCGATTAATTTCACTCCTGATACTTCTCTTCTTTCAGAATATTATCTACAAAAAGGCATCAATGCCCAAATTCCAACTATAGAACTGAATAAAGGGAAAAACAAACACGTATGGGTAGAGAACCCTGATGGTAGTCTTTCTCAGAAAGCCATTGTTATAGGAAGTAATGATGGGATTAATGTAGAAGTGATAAAAGGTATTTCAGAAGGGGAAGAGGTTATCACTTCTCTTAGTACTATAACTCCTTCAGCAAAGCCTACAGGGAACTCAAATGGAGGAAGCCCTTTTATGCCACAACCTCATAAAAGACGGAATAGTAAAGCAAAATAGGGACTAAGGAATAATTATGAAAAAAACAATTATAGAAATAAAAGATATGAAGAGAGAATTCAAGATGGGAGGAGAGACCCTGAGAGTTCTCAAAGGAATCAATCTGAATATCTATGAAGGAGAATTTGTAACTATAATGGGACCTAGTGGTTCTGGAAAATCGACACTTTTGAATATCTTAGGTTGCTTGGATAGGCCTACTTCAGGAGATTATATTCTGGATGGAATTTCCGTAAAGAATATGTCTAAAAATGAACTTGCGAATGTAAGGAATACTAAGATAGGTTTTATTTTTCAGTCCTATAATCTTTTGGCTCGTACTTCAGCGATAGAGAATGTGGAACTTCCCTTGATGTATAACCCTAAAATCTCTGCCAAAGAACGCCGAGAACGGGCTATAGAAGCCTTAAAAAAAGTAGGGCTAGAATCCCGTTTGCATCATATGCCAAGTGAGCTTTCAGGAGGGCAACAACAACGTGTAGCCATAGCTCGCTCTCTAGTGAATGACCCCGTTATTCTACTGGCAGATGAAGCTACAGGAAACTTGGATACTCGTACTTCATATGAAGTAATGGAACTTTTCCAAGAGCTTAATAATAAGGGAAGTACAATAGGTTTTGTGACTCACGAGGATGATATTGCACACTTCAGTAAGCGAACAGTTATTCTCAAAGATGGAAACATTATAGCTGATAAACTAATAGAAAATCGCTTTGATGCAAAAGAAGAGCTCAGGAAGATAAGAGCTACCTCCTCTATATAATCTTTTAAATTATTGATATATAAGCTGTTTGGATATTTTTTCAGACAGCTTTTTTTCATACACTTTCACACCTAGGCAAGCTACCTTTGCATAAGTAAAAATCAGTTTTATGTTTAATTCTAAATTGTAGGTATTATGAAAAAGTTTGTCAAATTTGTAACGTTTGTAGTTGTTTTAGTATTGACTTTTACAGCTTGCCAGAAGGAAAAAGAGAGTGAAATACTCTTACAGAAAGAAAATTCCTATTTTGATACTCATAGATATCGTGGAGTGTTCTCCAAGGAAGATTTAAGGAAAGTTAGGAAAGCTTCTAATGTATCTAATGGAGCGGGAAATCAGAATATTCCTCTTTCGTTTGATTTAACCTCTCAGATGCCTCCAATGCACCCTGTAGGACAAGGATATAATGGAGCTTGTCTTTCTTGGGCTGCTAGCAGTGTGGTTTCCTATCTTCAACATAAGAAAAATAATACACCTTATACAGAAGAAACGATAATGAGCCCGTCTTATTTGTTCTCCCAACTGAGAAAATTTGATGAGTACGGAAATGAGATAAGTGACTATATTCCTACTTTCGATATGTTAAAGGCAGAGGGAATTTGTACAATAGCTCAAAAACCTTCTAATGAATATGATATAAGACCTAATGATTACCAAAGAGAACAAGCAAAGAAGAATCGTATCAGAAATTATGAAAGAATAAGCTTTTCTCAGATAAAGGAAAAAATAAGTAAGGGAATCCCTGTTATAGTAGCTTTTTACCTCTCTGGAGGAGCTGAGGGAACTTTTAGGGAACCTTTTGTAGATGCTCAAAATAGACGTATATGGAATCGTAATGATAATCAAGAATCCTATGCACACGCTACGGTTATAGTAGGTTATGACCAAGAATATTTTTATCTTTACAACTCTTGGGGGACTTATGATAGGCAAGGAGTTCACAATGGATTAGTTTATGTGACTTATGATACTCTGGAAGAGGCTCTTCAAAGATATTATGGAGTAGAATCTCTATTTATTCTTTATGGAGATGAAAATATCCCAACGATTCCTCAGCCCTATACTCCAACACCTCAGCCAAAGCCCTATATCCCAGAACCTCAGCCAGCTCCAACTCCAGAGCCTCGGGAAGAACGAATAAGTGTAAATTCTAATTATCTCAATTTCAGTGAACTTGAAGTTAATCAACAAAGTACAGAATACCTCTCTATTAGAAATGAAGGTAATAGAGAAGCTTACCTAAGATTTCGTATAGAAGGCTATGGTTTCCGATTGCAGGAGTATTCAAGGAATCTTTCCCAAGGAGAGAGTTTTGAGTTACCAATTATATTTGCTCCTACACAAGAAGGAAGACATTCAGGAACATTGATTATCAGTTCTTCTAATGATGAAAAAAGAATCTCACTTTCTGGTTACGGAAAAGAAAGAAGAGAGCACTACCAAGTACAAGCGGAATATGTATCTTACTTACCAACAGGTACTTGTGGAATTCCTAATGAGACCATTCAAGGTAAGATAGAAGCATCAACTTCAATAGTAGAAGAAGATGGAAATAGACTTAGGATAACATTAATACTACGTAAAACAGATAATAGCTCTTTCAGGAGAGGTGGTCGATTTTATGTTAAGCTAAGAGAATTCTGTGCAATGCCTGTAGATAGAGCAGGAAAGTATTATTACTCGGGAGCTAATGAGATAACCCAAACCATCACTGTAAATAAATCACAGGTAGATTATCAAGGCTTAAGGATATACCTTTTAACTATAGCCGATGGGGGAACGAATGAAAGGAATTACTGTGCTATTAGGATTACTAAGAACTAAAAATAGGTTTTATTAAGATAAGTTTTATAAGTGCCTAACAATCCTATGTTAGGCACTTATGTGGTAAAATAAAAATTGTAAAAAATATAAATAAAGCTATGAAAAATATAAATAAAAACGTATCTTTGGCAGGAGATAATCGCATAAATATAGCAGAAGATATGGAAACTGTAATGAATATTTTTTCTAAAGGAGAAAACTACTCTTATACAATATGTTTTTTGGGAGGGAGAAGTGCTTCTATTTTTGAAAATATTGACAAAGAAGAAATAGGTAAAATAATAGAATCCATATTTTTTCAATTCTTGGCTTCAACAGAGTTGAATAGTTTGAAAATTCTTACTAATGGAGCTACAGGAGGGGGAATTCCTGAATTTGTAGCAGAAAAATTTAAAGATTTACAAAAAAAAAATAAGCAAAAATTAAAAAATAAACATATTCAGGTAATAGC
>CAJPPS010000066.1 GCA_905372595.1 uncultured Capnocytophaga sp.
TGGGAATAGATATGTTCCAAGGTATCGGAGGTTGTAACTGTACTGAAAGATAAGGAAATAGAACTATTATATACCCCGAGAGACTCAAAAAGTAACTCGGGGTATCCTCTTTATATTTTATAGCTTTAAAAATTATATAGTGATCACTTTTCGTAGTTTATACCAGTCCGCTCGTCTTAGATCTCTCCCTCTTTCTATGTCAGGAATTATATTAGGGAGTGCTATTGCTTATAGTCAGGGTTATTTTCAGTGGGATATTTTTTTGTGGGCTCTTCTCACGACTATTCTGTTTCAGGTGCTTTCTGACTATGCCAATGATTATGGAGATGCTCAAAAAGGAACAGATAATGAACGACGTTTGGGTCCTAAAAGAGCTATACAATCGGGAACTATGACTCTTACTGAAATGAAAAAAGTAGTTGTAATTACGGCTATTCTTTCAGCGATTTCAGCATTGGTACTTATAGGAATTTCTCTCAAAGAGCAATGGATTTTGGCTATTATATTTACAATGCTTGGAGGGGCAGCTATTTTTGCAGCTATTCGCTATACAGTGGGCAAATCTGCTTATGGGTACAAGGGATTAGGTGATTTATTTGTTTTTATATTCTTCGGTTGGGTAAGTGTGTTAGGTTCTTATATGCTTTATAGTAAAGTACTAGAACCTTTGGTGTTGCTTCCGGCTTCGGCTTGTGGCTTGCTTAGTATGGCAGTTCTGAACCTTAATAATATGAGAGATATTGAGAATGATCAACAAATGGGTAAGTATACAATCCCTGTGAAGATAGGTTTTTCTTTAGCCAAATATTACCATTATCTATTGGTTATCCTACCTATGTTCTTGATGATGCTCTATACGATACTTACTTTTAGTTTTGGCTATAAAGCCCTCTATATCATAGCTTTTATACCTCTGGTCTTTCATTTGTTTTATGTGAAAGGTGTAAAAAATCCTAAGGATTTTGATTCTCAGTTGAAAGTAGTAGCTCTTTCTACTTTTCTGATGAGTATTTTATTTTTTATAGGAGAACTTTTATGAATAGAGAAAAAATAATAAAATAATCAAGGGTCATAACCATTATTTTTTTGTATTTTTGCACCAATTTATTAATAAAATAATTTGATGGATTTTTTTAGAAAACATTTTATCAATATTCTTGTAGGAATATTGATATTGGTAACTTTGGCAAGTGTATTACCACGCTTTTTTTCCAATGACGAATCATTGCCACAGCAGGTAGCAGTTTCTAATGAGATAAAAGAATATATACCTCCTTTCGAACACGAAGGAAATCTTTCTTTTTATAGAAAAGACAGCACTTTAATTAAGACTTTCTCTATAGAATTTGCTCGTACTGAGCGCGAGACAGAGTTAGGGCTGATGTATCGAAAGTCAATGAACGAAAATGAGGGGATGCTTTTTGTTTTCCACGACGAAAAACCACGTTCTTTCTGGATGAAGAATACTTATATTCCTTTGGATATTATTTATTTAAATAAAAATAAACAAATTGTGAGTATTGCTAAGAATGCAGAGCCTCTTTCGGAGACTTCTCGTCCCTCAGAAGGAGAGGCAATGTATGTGTTAGAAATTAATGGAGGGCTCTCGGATAAGCTAGGGCTTATGAAAGGGGACTATATGACCTATGAATCCTTAATTGACTAATGGAAGAACAAGTAATCTTAGTTAATGAGAAAGATGAGCCTATAGGGCTTATGGGAAAAATGGAAGCGCACGAAAAAGGACTCTTGCATCGGGCTTTTTCAGTTTTTATATTTAATTCACAAGGAGAATTACTCTTGCAGCAGCGAGCAGCTTCAAAATATCATTCTCCTAGTCTTTGGACAAATACTTGCTGTAGCCATCCTAGAATAGGAGAAACCAACCAGCAAGCAGGAGAACGTAGGCTTGAGGAAGAAATGGGCTTGAAGGTTCCTCTCAAAGAAGTATTTTCTTTTGTATATAAGGCTCCTTTTGATAACGGACTCATTGAGTACGAATATGATTATGTTTTAGTGGGTTATAGTGATGCTATTCCTCAAATAAATCCAGAAGAGGTTGCCTCTTGGAAATGGCTCTCTTTGGAAGCTGTCAAGGAGGATATTCTTCAGGCTCCTGAGCAATATACAGCTTGGTTTAAGATTATCTTTGAAGAATTCTATTATCACCTTCAAGATAAATAATCTAAAAAAAATATCTATTTGTAATCAAAACTAAAAATCCTATTTATTTAATGGAAAAGAGCCTTTTTTTAAAGGCTCTTTTTCCTACTTTACAAGAGTTATGAAACTTAATTATAGACTTTTTACTTCGTCATTTTCAACTTGAAATATTCCATAAGGAAGCATCTCTTCCCATTTTCTTACATTTAGTGGAATTGTTTCGAAAATAACCTTTTTTCCTGAGGGAACAAATAGCTGAACATATACTTTCTGGAAACGGAATAAATGTCCTTTCTTTAAGCGATAACCATTGGGAATTTTTATAGTATTTCCATCAATCTCAATAGGATATTCTATTTCTTGAGCTTTCTCTATAGCATCATCTGAATCTTTTCCATTAGAAGAAATTTTTACTATTAGGTAAGGAGTATCCCTTTGAGTAGGAACAATTTTTAGGAACTCTGTATCTCCACTTTCTGCATTTCCTTTTTTATCAACTACAAATTTGCTCTGCCAAAAAGCTATCCTTTTCTCCTGTATAAAAAGTGTATCAGAAGAGGTATTTATAGGATATTCCTTTTCTATTATATTATAGGATACAAAATCTTTGGATAAGGAAGTTACCAACGAAAAAACACCTAAAAAAGTACAAAGAGCAATCAGAATATTTCCCATAAACCACCAGCGTGGTGTATGATATCCTTTCCTAGAGAAAACTTTTATTGCAAGAAGGGTAAAGAGGGAAAAGAATAATACTACAAACAAACCTGATAATAAGAAGAATAGATATTGTTGCCAGCTTACAAGGAAAAAATCTATATAGCTATATATCAAGGCAAAAGAAACACCACTGAAGATTCCCAGACTTAAAATAGCCGAGAAGGCAACTAGAATCAGGATGAAAACTACAAAAAGGAATATCATCACCAAAAAATAGCCAGCTCCCTTGAAAAGTAAATGAAATAAATCACCAAGAATAGACCTTGAATGTTTCAGTTGGGAGAAAGTCTCTTCTTTTTTATCCTCCTTATCCTCCTTATCCTCAGAGGTATTCTCTTCTAAAGAATTTGCGTTGTCTTTCTTTAAGGCAAAAGCCAATATACCATAAAGCAGAATAGGATGAAAGAAACGCCCCTGTGTAGAGATAAGTGCAAGCAAAACAAAGAATACAAAACCGATCCTAAGCCAAGTTGCTTCTATGGAAAGATATTTTGCTAAGCCTCCTAATACTCCTGCAACCATCTTGTTAGAAGAGCTTCTAAACCATTGTTTTTCTTTTGGAAAGCTATTCATTGTTTTATATGAAGATAGTGTATCTATATTCACATCTATGCCTTGCATTTCGAGCTTTTCAGCAGTCGTCTTTGCAGGAGGAACAATTATCCAAAGTATCACATAAAGTAATATACAGAAAGAACTAAAAGAAAGTATTGTTCCATTGAAATGAAACTGTAGAAAGCTTAGATTCAATATAATAGACAATATGTAAATAATCCGTAATAGGGTAACATCTATTCGGAAATAGTAACTCAACCCAGAGAGAACACCTCCTATATTCTTTCGGTCAATATCACGATAGAGTTTTCTTCTAGGGGAGAATTTTTGGGATTGAGTGTCTCCGTCTGTTTCTACATATTGTTCAGGTTGTCCCATTACCTCTATTAGGTAAGTAATATCGGAAAGGGTAACCACTTCAGTATTTTGTATGCGGGCTTTGAGAAGCTCAGCCATACGTTGTTCTACATCGAAGAGGATTTCTTCTGTGTCAGAGGAATCTCCTAAAGACTGACGTACTTTAGTCAAGTAGGAGGAAAGATGGTCGGCGGCATTATTCTCTATTACAAAAGAAAAACCACCTAAGCTGATGTTATGTGTTTTGTCCATTATTAAATAAGTTTGGTTATCATTGTTTGTAATTCATTCCAAGAGGCAAGGGCTTCTTTAAGAAACGTTTGTCCTTTTTCAGTAAGGGTGTAATACTTTCTGGGAGGACCTGCCGAGGACTCTCGCCAAGAATAGTTAAGCAAAGTGGCATTCTTCAGTCGGGTCATCAAAGGGTAGAGCGTACCCTCCACCACAATCATATCCGCTTCCTTAAGGGCTTCTATAATATCCGATGCATATACCTCTCCCTTCTTATGGATAATAGAAAGAATACACATCTCCAGAACCCCTTTCCGCATTTGAGTTTTCATTTTCTCTAAATTAATTGTTTCCATAAGGATTTGTTTTTCTAGTGCAAAATTATAAAAAAAATATGTACCTTGCAAAACAAAGTAGCTTTTTTTTTAAGGTACATTTGATAAAAAAATATTTGGTATAAAATTTATCAGGTAATTAGTTCTAAAAAGCTAGCGTGAGTTCGATACATTGAACTCACGCTAAGCACACTATTTATAAATAAAAAATGAAAGGAATAAAATTATTTGAATAACTCTAGATGCGCATCGGCAAGCTTAGGCATAGCTCCGTGTTGTTGGCATACATAGGCTGATACCTCCACTGCTAATTGATGCGAAGCAACAAGGCATCTCCCGTGCAGATGCGAGGCGATAAAAGCAGCTGTAAAAGAGTCTCCAGCTCCTACCGTATCAGCTATAGTTATTTTTGGGGTAGGTAGGAAAGATTCTTCCTTTGGAGTGAATACCCAGCTTCCTTCAGTACCTTTGGTAAGGATAAGAATATCAAGATTATAGTTGCTTAATAAGTGCTTACATACTTCTTTCTCTGAAAGTTCCCACTTGAATAGATGAGCTACTTTGATAACTTCTTCATCGTTGATTTTTAGAATGTTGGCTCTTTTTAATGAATCTTCGATTATTTCTTGATTATAGTAATTTAATCTTAGGTTAATATCGAATATTTTTATACTATCTTCGGGCATATTATCCAGAAAAGCACTGATGGTTTTTCGTGAAACTTCATTGCGTTGCGCCAAAGAACCAAAACAAACCACCTGTGTTTCCTTAGCAAGATTAGCTATACGAGGTGTGAAGGGAATATTATCCCAAGCGACTCCTTCGCAGATTTCGTACTGAGGAATTCCCCACGAATCTACATTTACTTTTACCATTCCTGTAGGAAAGTCTGTTTTTTCTATTAAGTAATTGAGTTGCTTTTCTTCTAAATTATCTAGGATTTCTTTTCCTAAGAGATCGTCGCCAATAGCACTGACAGTATAACCATTAAATCCAAATTGGGAGATATGATAAGCAAAATTAGCAGGAGCTCCTCCTAATATCTTCCTCTCGGGGAATACATCCCAAAGAATTTCTCCCAAGCCTACAATAATATTTTTCATCTGAATGATTTTTAAGATTTTTTTATAAAAAGCAGGGAAAGAATATATCCTACCCTGCTCTTTGACTTAATTTTTTATTTTGTAAAGGGTAATATTCTCTACACTGACCGTTGCATTTCCTCTTAAGTCAAACCATAACTGGTTATAAGGCTCTGTAGGGAAAACAATATTGGTCTGAACAACCTCACCTCCATTGATGAAAGCCTCAGTAGAAGCCTTATCTACCCATAAGTGGATGGTGTAGTGATCTTTGGGGGTTAAGGGAGCTTTAATGAGAGGTTCAGCAAAGTTACTACTGAAGTCCGTAAGCCCACTTTTGCTTCTATCCACTATAAAAGTTTTCTCTTCGGTATCAAAATGATACATAATTTTTTCTCCTTTGCCATTTTGTAGAGCAAAGCGGAATCCCTTTAAACCATTGAGTTTTACGGTAAAGCTTACCACATATCCATTATTATAAAAATCCGCACTGATAGGAAAGGTATAATCCGAAGAGAGCTTATTCATAATAATAGCTTTATAATCTTTTTCCTCGCCTATTTCTTTTATAGGAAAGCTCGCTACGACTAAGTGTTCTCCATTATCAGCAAGCCTTAATTCTCTGGGGAGGGTCATTGCACTTCTGAAATTCTGGGTAGGCACCATATTTCCATAATCCCAATTATTCATCCATCCTAAGAATATCCTACGTCCGTCACTTTCAGGGATATTACTCCAGGTTACCCCAGCATAGTTATCTCGTCCGTAGTCTATCCAAAGAGGGTAGGGAAGAGGATCAGGAGTGAAAGTAGTTCCATCAAAATTTCCTATAAAATACTGAGTTGCATTTCCTCCATTAGGACCTCCTGGGTTGATACTTACAAAAAGTATCCATTTAGTTTCCCCTTTATAACTTAAAGGAAAAAGATCAGGACATTCCCACACGCCTGTATGTGCTCCTATATTTTCGCCAAATTCACTAAGTTTTTCCCATTGCTTAAGATTCTTGGAGGCATAAAAAGTAATTGTCTGTGAAGTGGCTAAGGACATAATCCATTTTTTTTCAGGAGCATACCAAAATACTTTAGGGTCTCTAAAATCCTGAATGTTAGGATTGGCAATAACAGGATTATGATTGTATTTGGTAAAAGTACGCCCATTATCCAAACTGTAAGCAATAGATTGGGCTTGTTGTTCCCCAGCAGATGTATAAAAAGCGATTATAGCATTTTTCCCAAATCCTGCAGTATTATCCTTATCTACTACTGCACTTCCAGAAAAGATAGCCCCTAATCCATCAGGCGAAATTGCTACAGGGAGATGATTCCAATGCACCAAATCCTCACTGATAGCGTGCCCCCAATGCATATTCCCCCAGCGAGCTCCAAAAGGATTGTATTGGTAGAAAAGATGATATTCACCATTATGATATACCATACCATTAGGGTCATTCATCCAACCATATTCTGGAGAAAAATGAAAAGAAGGGCGATAGGTCTCATTATAGGTATAATCAAAGGTGTCTGAAAGTTTTATTTGGCTAATTCCCATATCTCCTTTCTTAGCCTGAGAGAAAATAAGAGAGACCTTTTTTCCTTGATAATGAGCTACAGGAATAGGAAGCCAATATTGTATGTGTGTTTTAGCAAGCCGAATGTCCATAGGGACACCCACTTGTTTTCCATCTACCAAAAGTTGCACTTTTGTTTCAGGTGCATTGTCTTCGATAGGTAAAAGAAGATATTTTTGGGAAATATCATAGGTAAGAGTATAGTTTTCCATTAGATTACTTTTGTATTGGTTACTTTGTTCAATCGCATCTATAAGGATATGTCCCCAACTGCCTCGTTGGTTATCTACAATGCGTAGTACAGCTTGTTGATCTCTGTAGGCTTTTACATCCCAGCTCATCAGCTGTAAGGTCTCACTCTCCACAGGGCTGTGGGTTTTGTAGATACTTTGCTCACCAATAAGGAGCTCTATATAAGTATCAGAGGAAGTACCTCCACCAATAAGGAAGTTGATAAAGTCACGTTCTATACGGAAAGGCTTGCTGGTGAGGGTTCCACGAGAGTCATCTCCGTTATGAAAGCTGTTGGCAAGGTATTTCCCTGCAAAACCAACAACTTCTTGTTCGCCTGCAAGGCTTCCTTGAGCAGGGGCTTGACCAAAAGCCTCACCTTCGGTAGTCCAATTCTCAAAAGAGCCTGATTCAAAGTCTTCTATCATAAGATCTTCCTCACTATGACAGGAAGAAAGAACTAATAAAGAAAGGAAGTAATAGAATAAAAATTTTCTCATAAGCAATAGTAATTTAATAGTTTTTATTAGGAACATTCTGCCTTTCCCAAGTAGAAAAAGAATTTTTATTATAAGGAGAGGTCTTTTATTTTTCTGCCAAAATTACGAATAAAAAGCAAAACTACAAAAAATAATGTAATTAGCTCATACAA
>CAJPPS010000067.1 GCA_905372595.1 uncultured Capnocytophaga sp.
CGTAATAACTTATTAACAATCAGAAGCTAAATATTTTGTTTTGTTTCAAAAAAGATGTAATTTTGCCATAATTCTGACGCCAATACTAATAACCTTATTTTGAAGCGAATATCTCTAAAAGAAATCAATCGGTTAGCTGTTCCTGCTATTATCTCAGGAGTGATAGAGCCTGTTATGTCACTTACCGATACAGTAATGGCTGGACATATCCCTGTCAATACAAAGGAGATTTTGGGAGCTGTGGGAATTGTCTCTTCTTTTCTTACGGCTGTAGTATGGATTTTTATACAAGGAAGTAGGGCTATTTCTTCACAAATTTCATATGCTTATGGACAACAACGACTCTTACAGTTAAAAGGACTGGTTGCCCAGATTCTATCTTTTTCAGTAATTATTTCTCTCTCAAGCGCATTGATTGCTTCTCTTGCCACAAGGTTTATCCTAGAGAACTTATATGATGCGCAAGGAGTGCTCCTTGAGGAAGGGCTTACCTATTTCCGTATCCGAATATGGGGACTTCCCTTAATTTTCTTAACCTTAACCATTCAGAATGTGTTTCGAGGACTACAGAATACCTCTTGGGCTATGTACACAGGAATTCTGGGAGGAGTAGTTAATATTTTCCTGAACTATATCTTTGTATTTGTTTTCAATTGGGAGATAGAAGGACTCGCTTGGGCTACTCTTTCGGCTCAATTGGCTATGTTCTTGGTTACAGTAAGACTGTTATATACAAAGACTCCTTTTCGTTTTCAGAGAACTAAAGGCCTCCATCCAAAATTTATGCAGAATATGCGAATGAGCTTAGACCTATTCATTCGTTCATTTACTATGCAGGCGACTCTTTACTTTTCTTTTTATGCAGCTACAAGGCTTGGAGGGGGCAAAGATAGCACTGTAGTGGCAACTCATACTATACTGAATCAGGTATGGCTTTTCTCAGTCTTTCTCTTCGATGGATATTGCTCTGCAGGAGGGGTACTTGCTGGAAGGCTTTACAGTACCCGACAATTCTCTACTATCAAATATCTGATTAGAGACCTATTCTATATTGTGCTTTCAATAGGAGGGTTCATTTGCTTGCTGTACTTTATTTCTTACTCCTCTATATGTGAATTTCTCACCAAGAATAAGGATATACAAGCCCTTTTCTTCAGCACATTCTGGATAGTTGTACTGATGCAACCTATCAATGCTATTACCTTTCTTTTTGACGGCTTCTATAAGGGATTAGGTTTCACTGGGGTACTGAGAAATGCCTTTGTACTAGCTACCATTTTAGGTTTTTTCCCTGTTTATTATACCACAGAACACTTATTTCATTGGGGGCTTAGTGGAATCTGGGTAGGATTATTCATATGGATGTGCCTCAGGGGAGGCTTCCTGATTATACATTATAAATATCTTTTTTATCCCAAAACAGAAAAAAAATTATTCAACATATCATAAATTAGTAGAAAATGAAAAATATCGCTATCCTAATGGGAGGTTACTCTGAAGAAGCGAGTGTCTCCCTCCAGAGTGCTGCCACAGTAGTGGAGTCCTTAGACAAAAGCAAATATCGCCCTTACCCCATCCTCATTACCAAGAATAAATGGGTATATACCAATGCTAAAGGAGAGGAATTCCCTATAGATAAAAATGACTTCTCTCTTACCCTCTCTGGAGAAAAAATTACTTTTGATTGTGCTTTCAATGCAATTCACGGCACCCCTGGTGAAGATGGGCACTTACAAGCCTATTTCTCCTTCGTAGGTGTTCCTATCACTGGTTGTAGTATGTATGCTTCTGCACTGACTTTCAACAAACGAGATATGCTCTCTGTACTTAAGCCTTATGGTATTCCCCGTGCTAAAGCTTACTACCTGAATCAAGGAGAACATTTCTCTGCTCGGGAAATTATCAAGACTGTAGGCTTACCTTGCTTTGTTAAGGCAAACCGCTCTGGTAGTAGCATTGGCGTCTTCAAAGCTTATAGCGAAAAAGATATAGATGAGGCCATAGAGAAAGCCTTTCAGGTGGATAATGAGGTGATTATTGAGGAATTCCTCAAGGGTACAGAAGTCTCTGTAGGAGTAATTACCTACCGTGGAAAGAAGCGCGTACTACCTATTACTGAAATTGTCTCTGAGAATGATTTCTTTGACCACGAAGCCAAATACGAAGGTAAATCACAAGAGATTACACCCGCACGCCTGAGCGATGAAGAGCGCAAAAAAGTAGAAGAACTTGCCCTAAGAGTATATAACTTATTGCAGATGAAAGGATTCAGCCGTAGTGAATATATTATAGTAAATGGAATCCCCCATCTGCTAGAGATGAACACTACTCCTGGGCTTACCAAAGCTAGCATCCTCCCACAACAAGCTAAAGCTGCTGGAATTACACTTGCAAACCTCTTTGACAATGCCATTGAAGAAGCTTTGGATAATCATTAATTATCAATTGTTATTTTGTTATCAATAACAACTGACATTTCATAAAATGAGCAAAAAGAAAAAAGCCAATAGAGCCAAGAAAATAGGACTTCCTCCGGGGAGCTTAATATATTTTGGAGAAAAGGAAAAACTCATTGATATAGATGTTATTTCATACTCTGATCATTCTTTTCATTCCCAAAAAGCAGGAACAGCACAGGAGGCTTTATCCCTAATCAAGGATGATTCTATCACTTGGATTAACATCAACGGACTGAATAACATCGAGGAAATACGCAAGATAGGAAGCTACACTCAACTGAACAACCTCCTTCTGGAAGATGTATTAGACACCCAGCATCGCCCTAAGATAGAATTCCTAGAAGAACATCTGTTGGTGATTATCAAGATGATTTACTACCAAGAGGAAGTGCTTATCTCTGAACACATTGCCTTATTATTAGGCAAGAACTACCTAATCACCTTTCAAGAATCTGAGGGAGGAGATGTATTTGAACCTATCCGTAGGCGAATTCAAGAAAGAGACACTCTTTTGAGAAAGTATTCGGTAGATTTCTTGCTTTTTGCTCTATTAGACGCTATTGTCGATAACTATTTAGTCATTTTAGATAAAGTAAATGACACTATTGAAGCCATCGAAGATGAAATTATCTCACATCCTCGTGAGGAAATGATATCAGAGATACAAATCCTTAAGAAACAAGGTAGCTTTCTGCAGAAATCTATCGCTCCTGCCCGTGAAGTAGTTGCTCGTATCGAGAAAAACACTCATCCTCTCATTCAAGAGGGAACAAAACCCTATTTCAGAGACCTACACGATCATATTGTACAAATTGTAGAAACACTCAATTCCTATCGAGATACCCTTTGGGGGCTCACCGATACCTATATGGGAGCGATGAGTAACAAGATGAATAATATTATGCGACTGCTAACGCTCATCTCCACTATCTTCATTCCTTTAACTTTTATTGTAGGGGTATATGGAATGAATTTTGAGCATATGCCCGAGTTGCATTACCCGTGGGCATATCCTATTGTATGGCTGATAATGATTGGCATAAGTATTGTAATGCTTATCTATTTCAAGCGAAAAAAATGGTTATAAATCCATTTATTAGTCTCTAAACTAACAACAAATGAGTCATATTTTTTACATTAAGAATACCCAGGCTCCCAAGGTAATGAGCCCTGAAGAACTACTGAACCTAGCTGGGGAAAACTTTGCTCAATTTACTATTGATGAGGATGATGAGGAGTTTGATGAAATCATACAGACGCCCTTAGATAGATTTAACTTTATGATACTTGGGCAAGAGAACATCAGTGGGCGAGGTTTTGAGTGCACTTATAGTAAGGAGAACAATACCTACCTTGTACGAGCTTTCACTCCTAGTACAGAGGCTGACTGGCTGAGTGCCTTTCTCTTTATAAAGAAATTAGCAACCTTTCTTAACACCAATGTTACTGATGAGGAGGGAGAAGTATACAAGGCTGACAATATCACCTACAACTATCGTGATAACATTGCATTTGGGGTAAAATGTTTTGAGAAAAACCCTGAAAAACATTTTATCTTTGGGGTACATCGTCCGATTTGCCTGTCAGAGGAGATTATTAGCAAATTTCTCTCTGCTCAGGACAAGGCAAAGGCTTTCAGTGATTTTGTAGAAGCACAACTCCAGCACGAGGATGTACATATTGCTAAGCAGAGTTTCTTCCGAAGAAATGACAACAAAACGAAAGATTCCAATGATGATCGTGTTGTGTGTATGTATACCTTGACCCAGACAGTGCGTACGGTGCTCCCTTACGAATTTCCTCCATTTATAGATCCTACTAAGAGTGATCTATCCGAGGAAGATATCAAGTTATGGCGTATTTGCTTCCTTAGTTATGACGAAAATCGTCCTGAAGATGACCGATTTGATATTATCGGGGAGATGGATTACAAGACCTTTGTGGAGCAACTCCCTATAGAGAAAATCCAAAAATTAGACGGGCATTATATGCTTTTTCAATTTAATTCCAGAGAAGAGTTAATTCCTTTCTTAGAGAAGGAAAGTTTCTTAGGAAAAACTGAAAGTTTATTCTGAATAGAAAACTTATTCATTCTCGAAAAAAATACTCCTTAATTATTGACTTTTCATTATTAATTTTGTATTTTTGCGCTTTTGAAGAAACCATTTTTTGATAAAAACATTTCAAAATGAAAGATAATCATAAAAAAAGTGACGCTTTAGACTATCACGAATATCCCCAACCAGGGAAGATTGCGGTAGTACCTACCAAGAAACACGCCACACAGTATGACCTATCCCTTGCTTACTCGCCAGGGGTAGCAGAGCCTTGCTTAGCTATTGAAGAGAACAAAAATGATGCCTACCGATATACCAACAAAGGAAACCTTGTAGCGGTAATCTCCAACGGAACAGCCGTACTAGGACTTGGAAATATCGGGGCAGATGCAGCCAAGCCTGTAATGGAAGGTAAGGGACTACTCTTTAAAATTTTTGCAGATATTGACGTTTTTGACATAGAGGTAAATGCTACTGATGTAGATACTTTCGTTAACACTGTTAAAGCTATTGCTCCTACTTTTGGAGGAATCAACTTGGAGGATATCAAGTCTCCAGAAGCCTTCGAGATTGAGCGTAGGCTTAAAGAAGAGCTTGATATTCCCGTAATGCACGATGACCAGCACGGTACCGCCATTATCTCAGCAGCAGCACTAAAAAATGCTCTAGAGATTGTAGGAAAAGATATTGATAAGGTAAAAATCGTAGTAAATGGAGCAGGAGCTGCAGCTATTTCTTGTACTCGACTCTACATTGCCTTAGGAGCAGACCCTAAAAATATTGTTATGTGTGACAGTAAAGGGGTTATCCGTAAGGACAATCCTAACTTGGATTATCTCAAGGCTGAATTTGCTACAGATAGAGACTTGCACACCCTTGCTGAGGCTATGAAAGATGCTGATGTATTCATTGGTCTTTCCAAAGGAAATGTGGTAAGCCCCGAAATGCTACTTTCTATGGCGAAGGATCCCATAGTATTTGCTATGGCTAATCCCACTCCTGAAATTGCTTACGACTTAGCTATCCAGACCCGCTCTGATATTATTATGGCAACTGGACGTTCCGATACACCTAACCAAGTGAATAATGTATTAGGATTCCCCTTTATCTTCCGAGGTGCTTTAGACGTTCGTGCAACCAAAATCAATGAAGAAATGAAACTTGCAGCTGTACACGCCCTAGCCGACTTGGCTAAGAAGAGTGTGCCAGACCAAGTAAACCTTGTATATGGAGGAATCAACCTAACTTTTGGAAAAGAGTACATCATTCCTAAGCCTTTTGACCCACGTTTAATTTATGAAGTTCCTCCTGCTATTGCCAAAGCCGCAATGGACTCTGGAGTGGCTCAGAAGCCTATTACCGATTGGGATGCTTATCGTGAACAGCTAATGGATAGACTCGGAGGCAGTAACCGAGAAATCCGTGCACTGCAAGACCGTGCTCGCCAAAATCCTAAGCGTGTGGTATTCCCTGAGGCTGATATTCTAGAGGTGCTCAAGGCTGCTCAGCGCGTTTATCAAGAAGGAATTGCTATCCCTGTACTCCTAGGACGCAAAGAAGTAATCCTTGCCTATATGGAAGAACTTGGCTGGGAAGCAAACCTAGAAATTATTGACCCTAAGAGCGACGAAGAAGCTAATCGTCGCAAGTCCTTTGCTGATATCTATTGGAAAAAAAGATCTCGTAAAGGAATTACCCAGATTAATGCCCAACGCCTAATGCGTGAGCGTAATTATTTTGGGGCAATGCTTGTTAATACAGGGCAAGCGGATGCTATGATTACAGGTTACTCTCGTTCTTATCCACAAGTTATTCGTCCTATTCTGGACTTAGTAGAGAAAGAAGAAGGTTTCAACCGTATTGCAGCTACTAGTATCCTTATCACCAAGAGAGGTCCTTTGTTCCTATCTGATACTACAATGAATCCTAATCCTTCCTCAGAGGACTTGAGTGTTATCACACTCGCTACTGCTGAGAAAGCTAAGATGTTCGGACTAGACCCTGCCATTGCGCTCCTCTCCTATTCTAACTTTGGCTCTGCTCCTTCTGAAAGTACCCAGAAAATTAGCAAAGCAGTTGCCTATCTGCATAAGAATTATCCTAACTTAGTAGTAGATGGAGAAGTACAGGTGGATATTGCTCTCAATCCAGAGAAAATGGCTGCTGCCTTTCCTTTCTCAAAACTTAATGGAAAAGCCGCCAATATACTAATATTCCCTAACTTAGAGTCTGCCAATATTACCTATAAGATTATGAAGGAATCTGATGGGCTTAACTCCATAGGTCCTATTATCTTAGGACTCTCCAAGCCTATCCATATTACTCTGATGAATGCCAGTGTAGATGAAATGGTAAACCTTACTACTTTTGCTGTTGTGGATGCACAAGAGAGAGAAAGAAGAAAATAACAATTACTTTATTTATATTAAGAGGCTATCTTTTAGATAGCCTCTTAATTTAGGTAATTATTTCTTCATTATCTGTGCTAGGATTGTTGGATCCTTGATTTTGTCATCTTCGGCGAGTAAGCGCATCTTAGAGATGATTTCTGCTGACTTAGGATCATCATCCACAAAAGGTAAGAATACGCGTCCTCGATGCTGGCTCTGTACAGCTATGATATTGAGCTGTAAACCTCCTTGGCTGACCATACCACTGCCCAAGTGAATGCTGTAGTCGCCTAGCTTACCTTTGATAAGAATATGGCGTTCTTTCACCTCCACATTAGAGAGCTTGAAGAGGCGAGCACTCTCTTTGGCTAAAGCTCCTCGCATTTGCATCGTACTGTGGCTAGCTTCTGGATCTACGCCTCCTACGTGAGCTACACTCACCACCAAATCCACATCACGCATCACCTCGCTAAAGATTACCGGATTAATCTCCTTCATTGGCACTTCCTTACCATCCTTGAGATTGTAGAAGACTACATATTCCAATGTTGGCGCTTCCACATCCGAAGGGGTATACCAATCGGCTACCGCATAGATAGTCGCTCGGAAACCTTCCTTATGATATACTCTTTGCAATCCTTCCTCATAATTCACCGTCCAGCCACGACTACGAAGCAGTGCCACGGTCTTTTGAGGCTGTATTTGGTGACCTTGGTAGCGCTCACTGCGGTTGCTGGTCTCTAGCTCGTCTTTGGTAGGGATATAAAGTTCACGGAATACCTGCTTGAAAGGTTGTTTCAATTCCTTGTCAAAGAGATACTTCTGATACAAATCCCATTGTACCGCATAGAATAGGTGGCTTGGGTGAGCAATCAGCAGTTTGTCATCTGCTTTGAGAGCTACCTTTTCACCTTCCGCATTGAGCAAATATCCATCTTGCCAGAAGCCGGAAGCCTGTGTCTCAGGATTGAAGAGTACGAGCTTGCTAA
>CAJPPS010000068.1 GCA_905372595.1 uncultured Capnocytophaga sp.
ATCTTAGATAACCTAATTTTTCTCGTACTCGTTCTAAAGTTTGTTTAGCTACTAAGGAAGCCTTTAATGCTCCTTTTTTCAAAATTTCATCTAATTCTTCTTGATGATCCATATAATAAGAAAATCGCTCCCTAGGAATAGCAAATTTCTCTAAAATAAGCTCATAAAGTGCTGTCTTTGCATGACCAAAACCAAAATTTCCTCCTCGATAGTTTTGTTCCATCTCTCTAACTTGTTCTGGTGATGCCAGAAGTTTATAAAGACGAAATACATTACAAGTATCTGGATTCTTAGGAGCCTCCAAGGGTGTACTATCTGTAGGAATAGACATTATTTGTTTCTTTAACTCTTTAGCTGGTAAGAAGATATTAATGTAATTATTCCGTGATTTACTCATTTTTTCACCATCTGTTCCAGGAATAATCATAATCTGCTCATTAATACTTTCTTTAGGAAGTACAAAGGTTTCTCCCATTTGATAATTAAAACGAGAAGCTACATCTCGAGTAAATTCCAAGTGCTGTAACTGGTCTTTGCCTACTGGGACTACTTGAGCATCATATAGAAGGATATCTGCAGCCATTAGCATAGGATAGGTGAAGAGCCCTGTATTCACATCACTAAGTCTATCTGCTTTATCCTTAAAAGAATGGGCTAGCATCAGCCGCTGATACGGAAAGAAGCAAGCCAAGTACCACGCTAGTTCAGCAGTTTCTGGTACATCACTTTGTCTATAAAAAGTTACTCGTTCATAATCTAACCCAAAAGCAAGCCACGTAGCGGCTACTTCATAGGTGTTTTTTTTCAACACAGTGCCATCTTTTATCTGAGTCAGTGAATGTAAATCCGCTATGAACAGAAAAGAATCATTTTCTGCCTTTTTTGCCATTTCTAACGCTGGTAAGATTGCCCCTAATATATTTCCTAAGTGAGGAGTGCCCGTACTCTGTATTCCTGTAAGTACTCTTGCCATAGCTATTTTCTTCTTAAATATTCTTATAAGGTGCAAAAGTACAATTTTTAATTCACATAAAAGCCTTTTTTACATAAAAATAACGTATCTTTGCGCCTGTATATAAAAACTAAAATTTTATTCCCTTTAGCTATGCAAAACAAACAAAATAATATCAATATACAGAATAAACGTGCTCGCTTTGAGTACGAGATTCTGGACAAATATACTGCTGGAATTGTCCTAAAAGGTACTGAAATCAAGTCTATACGGCTTGGAAAAGCCTCCATTGCTGAAAGCTTCTGTGAATTTTCCGAAAAAGGAGAACTTTTTGTTATCAATATGACCATTGAAGAGTATGCTTGGGGAACTTATTACAACCATAAGCCTAAGAGTGAACGAAAACTTTTATTAAAGAAAAAAGAACTCCGAAAGCTCCATAAGGAAGTAAAGAATACAGGGCTTACCATTGTCCCCTTACGCGTTTTTATTCAGGAAAATGGACTAGCAAAAATAGAAATTGCTCTTGCTAGAGGTAAAAAAATGCACGATAAACGTGAAACTATCAAAGATAGAGACAACAAACGCCAATTGGATCGTATAAAAAAGGCTTTTAAATAGAAAAATGGTAAAAAATGTTCCATTTTAAAGAATTTTCTATCATTCAGGAGGTGTCTTCTATGAAAGTAGGGACTGACAGTGTAATTTTAGGAGCCTGGACTCCTGCCTATGAGCCACAAAGAATCCTTGATATAGGGGCTGGAACAGGAATTCTATCCCTGATGATGGCTCAGAGATTCCCAACAGCTTCTATCCATTCTATAGAAATAGACCCTGAGACCGCAGAAGAATGTAAGCAAAACATTACCCTCTCTCCTTGGAAAGAACGAATCAGTGTTTTCCAGATGGATATTAGGAATTTTTCACCCTCTTCTACTAATAATTATGACTTAATTCTCTCCAATCCTCCTTTCTTCTCTGAGAATACCTACTCCCCTAATCGGAAACGTTCATTAGCTCGTGCGAACGATTCTCTTCCTTTTGCTCAGCTCTTAAGCTGTGTAAGTCGGCTTCTCTCTCCTCAAGGGACTTTTTCCGTAGTAATTCCTTATAAAGAAGAAGCCTCTTTTCTTCAAGAAGCTCTACATTTTTCCTTATATCCTTATAAGAAACTCTATTTAAAAGGAACATCCTCCTCCCCTATCAAGAGGAGTTTTCTGTTACTTTCCCGCCAACAAGTAACACAAATTCTCACAAAACTACTTATTGTAGAAAAAGAGCGCCATCAATATACTGAAGAATATCAAGAACTTACCAAAAATTTTTATTTAAAATTCTAAAATCATTCTTAATTTCTTTTTTTATTTCAAAAGAAATCGTAATTTTGCACCATCTCAAAGGGGTGCTGTAAAAAGCTGAGATTATACCCATCGAACTTGGGCTGGTAATGCAGTCAAAGGAAAAATAAAGTCTAATTACTATATTTATAGGGCTTATTTTTGCATCTGGGTAGCAAGAATAAGCCTTTTTCGTAACTAACAAATAACGACCTCTTTTATTTGTAAAAATTTATTTTACAATGAAAAATGTTTTGTTATGTGGAACATTGGCATTTTCAATTTCTTCTATTGCCCAAAATGTATCCGCAAGCAAGGATTCTCTACCTGAGAACCCAATCCGCTTAGATGCTGTAGTCATCGAAGCAATCCGAGCCAAGAAGTCTACACCGGTAGCCTTCTCCAATGTCTCTAAAAAGGAGATCCAACAGAAGAATGTTGGTCAGCAAATTCCCTTATTACTGGATCACCTGCCCAATGTGGTTTCCTCTGCCGAAGATGGTATCGGCTATGGAGATACCCATATCTACATCCGAGGCAATGACAACTATCGTATCAATATGACCATCAATGGAGTTCCTTATAACGATGCAGAGTCTCAAGGAATTTTCTTCTCCAACTTATCAGACTTAGCTACCTCGGCCGAGAGTATTCAGGTACAGCGTGGGGCAGGTACCTCTACCAATGGAGCTGGCTCCTTCGGGGCAAGTCTTAATGTGATGACCGAGGCTTTCTCCGATAAGGCTTACGCACAGATCGCCAACTATTTAGGCTCCTACAATACACATAGGCATATGGTAAAGCTCTCCACTGGAAAGCTCAACGACCACTTCGAAGTCAAAGGAAACTTCTCCAAAGTCAATTCCGATGGTTATATAGATCGTGCTTTCTCCAACCTCAAGTCGTATTTCCTACAAGGCGCCTATCAGGATGAGCATACTCTGATCAAAGGGCTTATTTTCGGCGGAAAGGTGAAAAGCTACCTCGCTTACAAGGGGATTACTGCCCAGCAATTGGAAAAGGATAGAAAATACAATCCTGCCGGAAAATATGTCAAAGACGGACAAACCCTCTTCTATGACAATGATGTCAATGCCTATCAGCAGGACAATGCCCAACTCCACTGGAGTGAGAAGTGGAATCCTTACTGGCATAGTACTTTCTCATTACACTATACCAAAGGCCGTGGTTATTGGGAAGAAATGGATAGTTGGGAAGGGAAATATTATATAGCTCGTTATCTGTTGGATAACGACTTCTATGGTATCGTTTTCTCTACCAATTATCATAAAAATAGCATTGACCTAGTCTTAGGAGGTTCTGCCAATGTATATGAAGGCAATCACTTTGATGAGTATCTTTGGAAGGAGACCGCAGGCTATTCTTACAAAGAACTAATGGATAAGAATGTTTATGGAAACAAGAAAGAAGGGGCTGCTTTTGCCAAACTTACCTGGCAGGTGGCACCTAAGCTAAGCCTGTTCGGAGATGTTCAGTATAGATACACTCTTTTTAAATCACTACTAAAAAGAGTGGATTTTAACGAACACTTATCTGCCCTAAATCCAAAAGCAGGTGCTAATTACTATGTAAATTCTAAAAATTCTATTTATTTTTCCTTTGCCCATATAACCAAGGAACCAAACCGAAATGACTACAAGGAGTATGCTAGAAGTAGAAATAATGGAGCTGTATTTCCCAAACCAGAAAAGCTTAATGACTTTGAACTGGGCTGGAGGTATGATACAGATAGGGTAAAGCTCAATGCTAATTTGTACTATATGCTGTACAAAGATCAGCTTATTCCCACCGGAGACCTCAACGATAGAGGATATCCTATCCGCCGCAATTGTGATGGCTATCGTACTGGTATAGAAGTAGATGCTAAGATTCTTCTTAGCGCCCAATGGCAATGGGCTCCTAACATATCCTATAGCCAAAATAAAAATATAAACTATACGATCAAGGATCCTAATCACCCTGGCGAACTCCTTAACTTAGGAAATACTCAAACATCTTTCTCCCCCAGCTGGGTAGCAGGCAATGCCTTTACTTTCATACCTGTAGAGAATTTTCATATAAGCCTCATTTCCAAGTATGTAGGAGAACAATATCTTAGCAATGAAAACCAAGACGATGCTAAGTTAGACAGCTACCTTATACATTCGCTTCAGCTTTCCTATGAGCTGTTGCCCAAGAAGGTATGTAAGTCTATCTTATTTACCGCTACAGGGAATAACCTTTTAAATAAAAAATATATTCCCTATGGTAAATACGAAAATAACACACCCTCATACTATCCTGCGGCCGAAGCCAATGGTATAGTTGGAATTACTCTATCTTTCTAATTTTCAAGTTCATATTTTTTTGTTCTCACTCTTTTTAAAATAAGAAGTCGCTCCTTTCAGGAGCGATTCTTTATTCTATATCTTAGTTTTCATCTTAGTATCCTATAACTCTCCCCGTTCCAGTTGAGATTGAAATTCCTCAATTGCTGGTTTTATGGTACTTTCGGGCAAGTCATCTATTCGGATATACATAAGTCCATCCACAGCATTATTAAAGAGAGGATCTACATTGAATGCTATTACTTTTGCATTCTGCTTGATATACTTCTTAATCAATACTGGTAAGCGTAAATTACCTGGTTCCAGTTCATCAATAATTTTATCAAATTTATTGAGATCTGATTGAGTTTCATCAAAAATAAAATCCTTATCTGCATCTTTGAGCTTCACCTTATATTCTTTCTTAGGTTTTACATATTGTGCTATATAAGGATCATAATAGTTAGACTTCATAAACTCTATCATCAGAGATTTTGAGAAATCCGAAAACTGATTGGATATACTCACCCCTCCTAGCAAATATTTATGCTCAGGAAAGTGTAAAGTAGTAAGTGCAATTCCCTTCCAGAGAAGGAACAGAGGCATTGGTTTCTGCTGGTATTCACTCACCACGAAAGCTCTCCCCATCTCAATAGTTTGCCGCATCATAGTATGGAGTTCTGGCTCAAAACGGAAAAGACTATGGGTATAGAAACCATTAATACCATAAAGGTCAAAAAAATCACTTCCCAAGCCCATTCGATAAGCTCCTACAATACGCTTGGTATCACTCTCCCAAAGGAAAAGATGACGATAATAGGTATCATACTCATCTAAATCTATTGAAAGATTAGTTCCCTCTCCTACTTCCCTAAAAGTAAGCTCACGAAGCCTTCCTATTTCATGAAGAATATTAGGAATATCCTCTGCCTTTGCTAAGAATATTTCATATTCCTTATGCTGGAGCAGGCGAGTCGTTTTCTTAGCACGTAACACCTCAACTTCTTTCTCTAAAAGTTCTGATGCTATAGGAGGTGCTATTTCTTGAGGATCTTTGTTAGTTATCTTAGTTGCCCTTATCATTGAAGCAAAAGGCTTAAAATGCTTCTTCTGTTCATAGGTATTAGAGAGCAAGTAGGTTTTTCTTCGTAGAAAATTAGAAAATTCATACAAATCTTCTATTTCATCTTGTGTTTTAGGCATTATAGGTCGACCTATTCGTATCCGAATAGTCTTATTCCTTTGTGAAAGTAACTCAGAAGGAAGCTTTGCCGTACGTAAAGTATCACTTTGCTTAGCTAATTGATAGAATAGAGGACTATTCTTAGCGTGAAAATAGATTGGAATGATAGGAACATTCGCTTTTTTAATCAGTTTGATAGCCGATTTATCCCACGTTTTATCTACATAAATTCCTCCACTGAGCTGAGTAGAGACTTCTCCAGCAGGAAATATACCTAAAGGCATTCCTTCTCTAAGGTGGTTTATTGCTTGCTTGAATCCTGCTACACTTGAGAGGGCTTCCTTATGATGCTCAAAAGGATTCACCTGAAGGATATAAGGTGAAAGGGGTGCTATCCGTGAGAGAAGAAAATTTGCCATTATCTTATAATCAGGCCGTTGCTCTATAAGAAGTTTCAATAATAAGATACCATCTAAGCCTCCTAAAGGATGATTGGAAATAGTAATAAAAGCTCCCTCCTTGGGGATTTTTCTCAAATCTTCTTCTGGAATCTCATAATGCACTTTGAATTCCTTCAGAAGAGCTTCCAAGAATTCTACTCCCTGCAGATGCTTATTCCGATCGTAAATCTTGTTCAAAGGTGCCATACGTAATAAGTGCAAAAGCCCCCATCCCACAGAAGTACCTACAAATCCTAATTTGTCTAATTTTATCGCTTTGGCAAGTTCTTTTGCTGTAATTAATCCCATAGAGCATTGGTTATTTATAAGAATATCCTTGATACTGATAGCTTTAACTTATTCAAGTATTTATTACGTTCTAGAATGCAAATATAAGAATTTTTTATCAATTTTACTCCAATTCTTTACTTTTTTGCAAAAAAACACATTCTTGCCTTAAATATCTTAAGCAAGAATGTGTTTTGCTTATATCGTTAATTTAAATCTAATTTTATAAAAAAGATTTTATATGCTCAGCCAATTGCTCAAATTCCTCTGGAGTGAGGCTTACTTTCTCTTGAAATGTCATCTCGGCCATTCGGCTGATAGGTATCAAGTGAATATGAGCGTGATGTACTTCAAGCCCTACTACAGCCATTCCTACACGCTCACAAGGTACTGCCTGCTCAAGAGCTTTAGCTATTTTCCTTGCAAACTGTAGAAGATGTGTGTATAAATCTTCCTCAATATCGAATATTTTATCTATTTCTTTCTTAGGAATACACAATGTGTGCCCTTTGGCATTAGGATTGATGTCTAAGAAAGCGAAACAATGTTCATCCTCCGCTATTTTATAACAAGGAATCTCTCCATTGATAATTTTTGTAAAGATAGAAGCCATTTATTCTTAGTTTTATCGGGTTATCTCAATAATTTCCATCTGAAGAGTTCCATTAGGCACCTTTATCTCAGCTATCTCACCTACAGACTTACCTAGTAAACCTCTTCCTATAGGAGAACTTACCGAAATTTTCCCTGCTTTGAGATCTGCTTCACTTTCTGCCACTAAAGTATAAGTCATTATGGCATTATTTGCTTTATTCTTAAGCTTTACAGTTGAAAGAATTAATACTTTAGAGGTATCCAGCTGAGATTCATCTATCACACGTGCATTGGCTACAAGTTCCTCTAATTTAGCTATTTTAAGTTCTAACAAACCTTGAGCTTCCTTGGCTGCATCATATTCTGCATTCTCAGAAAGGTCTCCTTTATCTCGTGCTTCTGCTATTGCTTGAGAGGCTTTAGGGCGCTCTACATCTCGTAATTGGTCTAGTTCTGCTTTAAGGTTCTTCAAACCTTCTTCTGTATAATAAGCTACTTTCATAATCTATTTATTTTTCAGTTTAATAAATCAATAAAAAAAACGACACTTCAGCAAAGAA